>NZ_RZOF01000255.1:0-9433 GCF_003998955.1 Mesorhizobium sp. M4B.F.Ca.ET.017.02.2.1
CGACAACGGCATGGAGGTGGTGGTCATCCCCGATCATCGCGCCCCGATCGTTACCCACATGGTGTGGTACAAGATCGGCAGCGCCGATGAGCCGGCCGGCAAATCCGGCATCGCGCATTTCTTCGAGCACCTGATGTTCAAGGCGACCACCAACCACGCCGCCGGCGAGTTCGACAGCGCCGTCGCGGAGATCGGCGGCTCCAACAACGCCTTCACCTCCTACGACTATACCGCCTTCCACGAGACGGTGGCGCCATCGGCGCTGGGCGAGATGATGGCCTTCGAGGCCGACCGCATGCGCAACCTCATCCTCACCGACGACGTCATCAAGACCGAGCGCGACGTCATCCTGGAGGAGCGCCGTTCCCGCATCGACAGCAGCCCGCAGGCGCTGCTGGAGGAGGAGGTCGACGCCACTCTGTGGCAGAACCAGCCCTACCGCATTCCGGTCATCGGCTGGATGCAGGAGATGGAACAGCTGAACCGCACCGACGCGATCGCTTTCTACGACAAGTATTACCGGCCGAACAACGCCGTGCTGGTGGTTGCTGGCGATGTCGAGCCCGACACGGTGAAGGCGCTGGCCGAGAAGACCTACGGCAAGGTCGCGCGCGGGCCGGACCTGCCGCCGCGCATCCGCCCGGTCGAGCCCGAGCAGAACACCAAACGCTCGGTGACGCTGTCCGACGCGCGCGTTTCGGTGCCGACCTTCTCGACGCAATGGGTGGTGCCGTCCTATCACACGGCCCGGCCGGGCGAGGCCGAGGCGCTCGACCTGCTCGCCGAAATCCTCGGCGGCGGCAACCGCAGCCGGCTCTACCAGCAACTGGTCGTGAAGCAGGGCATCGCGGCGGAGGCCGGCGCCTACTTCCAGGGCACCATGCTCGACGCCACCAACTTCACCATCTACGGCGCACCGCGCGGTGACGCCAAGCTCGGCGATGTCGAGGCGGCGGTCGACGCCGAGGTCGCCCGCATCGCCAGGGACGGCGTCACCGACGACGAGCTGGAGAAGGCCAAGCAGCGCTATGTCCGCTCGATGATCTTCGCCCGCGACAAGCAGGACGACATGGCCAACATGTATGGCTCGACGCTGGCCACCGGCGGCAATGTGCAGGACGTGCTCGAATGGCCGGACCGCATCCGCAAGGTCACCGCCAACGAGGTCAAGGAGGTCGCCGCCCGTTATCTGGTGCTCGACCATTCGACGACAGGCTATCTCCTGCCGCAGCAACAGGCGGGGAATTGATGATGAGTTCTGTGGCCGGGCGGATGAGTGCTTTTCCTTCTCCTCTTGCGGGAGAAGGTGGATCGGCGCGTGGCGCCGAGACGGATGAGGGGTGCTGGCAGGACCGCCCACGGTTCGTTTCTTCCAACACCCCTCATCCGTCGCCTTCGGCGACACCTTCTCCCGCAAGGGGAGAAGGAAAGGCGCTGCGCGCCCTCGCCACCCTTTGCTTTGCGATCTTCTTCCTGATCCTGCCCGCGCTCGCCGCGCATGCCGGCATGAACATCCAGGAGGTGAAGTCCGACAAGGGCATCACCGCCTGGCTGGTCGAGGACCACACGGTGCCGATCATCGCCATCCGCTTCGTCTTCGACGGCGGCACCGCGCAGGATCCGGCGGGCAAGGAGGGGCTGGCCAATCTGATGACCGGCCTGTTCGACGAGGGCGCCGGAGACCTCGACAGCGATGCTTTCCAGGTGAAGCTCGACGATGCCGGCGCCGAGATGAGCTTCGAGCCGCAGCGAGACGGCATTTACGGCTCGATGCGCATGCTGTCGGAACAGAAGGACGCCGCCTTCGATCTCTTGACGCTCGCGGTCAACAAGCCCCGCTTCGACCAGGCGCCGCTTGACCGCGTGCGCGCCCAGGTGCTGGCGGGCATCGTCGCCAATGAGCGCGACCCCAATGCGATCGCCCAGCGCAAATGGCTGCGCGCCATCTATGGCGAGCATCCCTATTCCAGGCCGGACGAAGGCACCAGGGAGAGCATCGCAGCGATCGCGCCGGCAGATCTCGGCGCCTTCCACAAAGCGAGCTTCGCCCGCGACGGCCTGCATGTCGCCGTGGTCGGCGACATCGACGCCGCGACATTGAAGCGGAAGCTCGACCAACTGTTCGGCGACCTGCCGCAGAGGCAGGCGCTCGCCGCCATCGCCGACACCCAACCCAAGCTTGGCCAGCAGGTGGAGGTCGACTACGACCTGCCGCAGACCTCGCTGCAGTTCGCCTATCCCGGCGTGAAGCGCAGCGCGCCGGATTTCTTCGCCGCGGTGCTGATGAACGAGATCCTCGGCGGCGGCACCTTCACCTCGCGCCTCTATGACGAGGTGCGCGAGAAGCGCGGCCTTGCCTATGGCGTCGATTCCAACCTGGTCGACCACCAGCATTCCAACGCGCTGATCATCACCACCGCGACTCGCTCCGACCGCGCGTCGGAGACGCTTGCGATTGTGCGCGACGTGGTCAAGACATTGGCCGAACAAGGTCCGACAGAGGCTGAGCTCGACGCCGCCAAGAAATACATGATCGGCGCCTATGCCATCAACAATCTGGACTCCTCCGGCTCCATCGCGGCGACCTTGGTGGAACTGCAGCTCGACAGGCTGGGCATCGACTATCTGCAGCGCCGCGCCGGCCTCATCAACGCGGTGACGCTGGATGACGTCAAGGCGGCGGCGAAGAAGCTGCTGTCGCCCGCGCCGGCGATCATGGTCGTCGGGCCGCCGCTCGCCAAGACTGCGGGAGGCGGCAAGGGATGAGCAGCGGCCCCACCTTCGGCGTTGCCTTCGGCGGCGGCGGCGCGCGGGGCCTGGCCCACATCCACGCCATCGAGGCGCTGGACGAGCTCGGCATCAGGCCGGTGGCCATCGCCGGCTCCTCGATCGGCGCCATCATGGGCGCCGGCATGGCCTCCGGCATGACCGGCAAGGACATCCACGACTATGCCCGCTCGATCCTCGGCCGCCGCGCCGAGGTGGCCTCGCGCATGTGGCGGGCACGGCCGGGCACCATCGCCGAGGCGATGGAGAGCGGCATCCGCGTCAGCCAGTTCAATGTCGAGCGTATCCTGAAGGCCTTCCTGCCAGAGGCCATTCCCGAAACATTCGCGGAGCTGAAGATCCCACTCAAGGTGACGGCGACCGATTATTTCGGCCACAAGCTTGCGGTCTTCGAGGATGGTGACCTGCATTCCGCATTGGCTGCCTCGGCGGCCATTCCGGCGGTGTTCCGGCCGGTGACCCGCGATGGCCGCGTGCTGATCGACGGCGGCATCTACAACCCGGTGCCGTTTGACCTCATCGAAAAGGACGCCGACATCGTCATCGCCATCGACGTCGTCGGCGCGCCGAGCGAGGCCGAGCGCAGGCACCCGACCACCGTCGATTTGATGTACGGCGCCACGCAACTGATGATGCAGTCGATCATCGCCAACAAGCTGAGGCAGTGTCCGCCCGACATCCTCATCCGCCCGGCCGTCTCGAAATACCGCGTGCTCGATTTCCTGAAGATCGAGACGTTGATGGCCGAGACGGTCGAGATCAAGGATGAACTGAAACGCGCCGTCGAGAAGGCGGTTGCAGAGCACGGCGGCAAGCGCGGCAAGAAGGTGGTGTGAGCGAATCAGCTCCGTCCGCTTCGCCCGGCGTTATACTCCCATATACTTCAACTTCACCGGGCCGAATCTTCGTCGAAATGCCCGTTGACGCACGCCCAGATAGAGTTAATAATGTTCTAATATAGTAGCGTAAACAATCTCCCGACCGGCAACAACGAGTTACGGCGCTACAGGGAAGGGAACCGCGCGGCGACATATCAGTCGCCGCCGCATCACCATCGAGCCGCCAGTCGTCGTGAGGCGCTGTCGCGTTTTGCAGTTCGCCGGCCGCTGCCGCGGGTTGCCAGACGCAACGCCGATCCTCCTCCCTCTCGGACTTGAGCGCTGAATCTCGGCGCTGTTGCCATGGCCAGTCAGCCGCGTTGCGCGCCGTTGCGCGCAGCTGACTCGTCCCTGATGGGAGAGGCAAGTCGTGACTGCGGGGTTCAGTAAGGCGTCGCTCGGGTTGTTGAGCAAAGCAGCGTTTGCTTCGGCGCAGGCGAAGGTCAGGCTTTTCGGCTTTGCCGTCGTCGTTTGCGTCGCCGGTTTCTTTCTGTCCGGCTTCAGCGGGCTTGCGTCGATGGGCTGGACGCTCGTCGCGGTGGCGATGGCGGGTATCGGCAGCCTGGCCATGTTTCGCGCCCGCGGCGACGGCAGGCAAAAACCCGTTGGCGACCCAGCCGGTCGGACCGCCGCGCCGGGCAAGCCATCGGCGAGGCCGGCCGCGCGGAAGGCCAATCCCGCTCGCTCCGAACTGGCCGCTGCGCTTGCCAGTTGCCGGTCGGCCTTCATTGCGGTCGGACTGTTCAGCGGCATGCTCAACGTGCTGATGCTTGCCGGCTCGCTCTACATGCTCGAGGTCTATGATCGCGTGCTGCCGAGCCGCAGCCTGCCGACGCTTGTCGGCATCTCGATATTGCTCGTCATCCTTTATTGTGGGCAGGGTTTCCTCGATTTCGTGCGGGCGCGGGTGCTGGTGCGCATCGGCGGGGCGCTCGACGAGGCGCTTGGCCGTCGCGTCTATACCTCGATGCTGAGATTGCCGCTGAAGGCCGCGCGCGGGGCTGACAGCCTGCAGCCGATGCGCGATCTCGACAGCGTGCGCGGCTTCCTGTCAGGCATGGGACCGACGGCGCTTTTCGACCTGCCATGGCTGCCCCTATACCTGATCATCATCTTCATGTTCCACTGGGTGCTTGGCGCCGCGGCGCTGCTCGGCGCGGTCGTGCTGGTCGTGCTGACCCTGCTTGCCGAGCGGCTGACGCGACTACCGGTATCGGCCGCAACCTTGAGCGGCAACCGGCGCGGCGGGCTCATCGCTGCAGGCACCCGTAATGCCGAAGTGGTCGCCGCCATGGGCATGGCTGGCGGGCTGGCGTCGCGCTGGCAGGATGCCAACGTCGAATTCATCGCCGACCAGCGCAAGGTCAGCGACGTTGCCGGCAGTTTCGGCGCGGTGTCGAAAGTGCTGCGCATGCTGCTGCAGTCGTCGATGCTCGGCATCGGCGCTTGGCTGGTGATCGAGCAGGAGGCATCGGCGGGCGTCATCATCGCCGCTTCCATCCTCAGCGGCCGGGCGCTGGCGCCGGTCGATCTGGCGATCGCCAACTGGAAAGGTTTCGTCGGCGCGCGCCAGGGCTGGCAACGCCTGACCAAGGTGCTGGCGGTCATGCCTGCCGAAACCGAACCCCTATTGCTGCCGGCCCCCAGCGCCAGCGTGGTGATGCAGAATGCCGCCATTACGGCTCCGGGCCTGCAGCGGCTGCTGGTGCAGGACGCCAGCTTCGCCATGGAAGCCGGCCATGGGCTCGGCATCATCGGGCCGAGCGGCTCGGGAAAGTCCACCTTGGTGCGGGCCCTGGTCGGGGCCTGGCAACCCCTCGGCGGCCGCGTCAAGCTCGATGGCGCCGACCTCGACCAATGGTCGTCGCAGGAGCGCGGCCGCCATATCGGCTACCTGCCGCAGGATGTGGAGCTGTTTGCCGGCACGGTCGCCGAAAACATCTCCCGCTTCGAGATGGACGCCGACCCGGCAGCAATCATCGCCGCGGCCAAGGCGGCCGGCGCGCATGACCTGATCGTCGGCTTCCGCCAGGGTTATGAAACCGAGATCGGTGACCATGGCGAGGCGCTTTCGGCCGGCCAGCGCCAGCGCATCGCTTTGGCTCGCACGCTCTATCGCGATCCGTTCCTGGTCGTGCTCGACGAGCCGAATTCCAACCTCGACATGGACGGCGAGCAGGCCTTGATCCGCGCGATGCTCGGCGTTCGCGAGCGCGGCGGCGTTGTCGTCATCGTCGCCCATCGCCCGAACGTGCTGACCGCCGTCGATTTCATCATGGCGATGAAGCAGGGGCGCGTGCACGAATTCGGACCGAAGGAGGAGGTCTTCGCCAAGATGTTCCCGATGCTGCGCTCGGTCCCGTCAAGCAACCCGCCGCAGCGGGTATCCGCGGAAACGACCGCGGTCGCCACCCGGACCGGGGGAGGGAACTGACATGGCCGCGCCCGGCAACGCCCACGCTTCGATCCGTTTCTACACTCGCCTTGGGCTCGGCGCCGTGCTCCTGCTTGGAGGTGGTGTGGGCGGCTGGGCCTCGGTCACCGAGATCGCCGGCGCGGTGATCGCTCCAGGCACGCTGGTCGTCGGTTCGCATGTCAAGAACGTGCAGCATGCGACCGGGGGCGTCGTGGCCGAGATCGACGCTCGCGACGGTGACCGCGTGAAGGCCGGCGACCTTTTGCTGCGTCTCGACCGCACCGTGCCGGCCGCCAATCTTGCGGTGGTGAGCAAGGCGCTCGACCAGCTCATGGCGCGCAAGGCCCGTCTCGATGCCGAGCGCCGGGGGACGGACGGCATCGACTTTCCCCGGGACCTCCTCGATCGCTCGGCCGATCCCGACGTCGCCGAGGCGATCTCCGGCGAGACGCAGCATTTCGACACGCGGCGCACCTCCCGCGCCGGCCAGAAGGGCCAGCTCGGCGAACGCATCGTCCAGCTCGAGAAGGAGATCGCCGGCGACACCGCGCAGATGGAAGCCAAAAGCAAGGAAATACAGCTGGTGCAAAAGGAGCTCGCTTCCGTGCGCACGCTGTGGGGCAAGAAGCTCATCTCCATCGATCGCCTGACCTCGACCGAGCGCGAGGCGACACGCCTCGATGGCGAACGCGGCCAGCTCATCGCCGCGCTGGCGCAGGCGCAGGGGCGCATCGCCGAGATCAAGCTGCAGATCATCCAGATCGACCTCGACCTCAGCACCGAAGTGAACCGGGACTTGCGCGACATCGACGGCAAGATGGGCGAGCTCATCGAGCGCAAGGTCGCCGCCGAGGACCAGTTGAAGCGTGTCGACATCCGCGCCCCGCAGGACGGCGTCGTGCAGCAGTCGCTCGCCTATACGATCGGCGGCGTGATCACGCCCGGACAGACGATCATGCAGGTCGTGCCGGACAATGACAGTCTGGCGGTGGAGGCCAAGATCGCCCCCAGCGACATCGACAAGCTATGGGTCGGCCAGTCGGCGTCGCTGCGCTTTTCGGCATTCAACACCCGCACGACGCCGCAAATCGACGGCGTGGTCGAAAGGACCTCGCCCGACATCGCCACCGATCAGCGCACTGGTGCCAACTATTACACTGTGCGTATCAGGACGACCGCCGCGGAAGTCGCGCGCCTCGGCGAGGTCAAGCTGGTGCCCGGCATGCCGGTGGAATCCTTCATCAAGACCGAGGACCGTTCGGTGATCTCCTACCTGGTCAAGCCATTGCGGGACCAGATCAGTCGAGCCTTTAGAGAGTAAGCCCGCCCAGGTGGGAAACAGCAGCCAAGAGAAAACAGCAGCCACGATCAGCAACCGAATCCGAAGCTAGGGGAAATGAAATGACGTCTAGCGATATCAGCGACAATCTGACCAACGATCCGCTCGCAACCCTTGATTCCACCGTGACCGGAAGCACCGATCCGGCTTCTTCCGACCCCGTTCCGCCGCTTGCGGTTACGATAGACCAGGCGGACGCGGACTACGCGCCCGGCGAGACGGTAGGGATCACCGCCACCGACGTCGGGGACGGCGGCTCGCTCACATTTTCGGTCGCCCATGTCAGCGCTGGCGCCGACGGGGTCCTCGGCACCGTGGACGATGTGCTCACCTATGATCTGACCGGGACTGGTACGCCCTGGGTCGTCACCGATGGCGGCGCCGGCGATCTCGATGGTACAGTCAACGGCAAGATCCAGACCTCGTGGTACGTCAACAGCGACGCGGCGAACCAGGCGTTCGTGCTCACAGCGACAGACCAGGCAGACGGCCGGGTCGCGACCGTGAACTTCACCGATGCTCCTCCTCCTCCCCCAGACGCTTCCGGCGCGGCAGCCGACTTGACGGTGCGAAATGCCACGACACTCGCTGGCTTCAATGTCGGCGACGCAAAGTTCCAAGTCTATCAAGTCAAAACAGACTTCGGACAATCGTCAGGGACTGGCACCTTCGATGCCTTTGTCCAAGTTCAGGGCCCGAACAATCCCCCTACGGAGCAGGGCTACAACTACGATCGCGGCGGCACCTATGGCGATGTTCTCAGCCCGCAGTACAACGAGAACACGAGCGCGCAGCACAACAAGGCCTTGCTTTTAAGCGATATTCCTATCGTCATAGTCGACGGCGTGGCCTATCGGGAATTTCTGCTTGACTCCAACGAACAAAATGGCAGCAACGGCGAATTCATTTCGCTGGACAGCCTGCAGATTTACCAGGAGACCTCTGGAAATCTGGGCATGGGGCACGTGCCGGTTTCCGAGAACACCCCATACACTCCAGGCAGCGGTTTCGGCGTAACCGGCGAGCATCTCGTCTACAATCTGGATGCCAGCGGCGATGTTTGGGTTGCGCTGAATTCCAGCCTGTCTTCGGGCAGCGGCGACAGCGACATCCGCGTCTTGATCAAAGACAGCGAATTTCTCCAGGATGCCGATCATCAATATGTTTACGTCTACTCGGCGTTTGGCGGCCAGGCTGGCGACTGGCAGACAGGCTCGGGCTTCGAGGAATGGGGCACGAATCCCAACAACCTGGTGACGTTCGGGATTTCGGGCACGAAATACCTGGATGCCAATGGCGACAGCCAGACGACGGGCGATGCCGGCCTCGGCGGCGTGACGATCTTCATCGACAAGGACAATAGCGGCGACTTGAGCGCCGATGATCTCACGACGACAACGGCGGCCAACGGCACGTGGTCGTTCACCGGCTTGGACGCCACCTTTGATGGGTTGAAGGTCTATGAACAACTGCCGGGCGGCTATGTGCAGACGCTCGGCCAAGCGGGCTACACGATCGATGGCCTGTCAGGCGAGGACCAGTCGGGGATGGACTTCGCCAATTTCCATGACTTCTCGATCAGTGGCACCAAGTACGAGGACCTGACCGGCGACGGCACAAGCGCCGACGACACCGCCTGGTCGCATGATCCGGTGACGATCTTCATCGACGACGACAACAGCGGCGATTTCAGCGCCGGCGACCGCTCGACGACGACCGACGCCTCCGGCAACTGGTCGATCGGCGGTCTGACGCTGGCCGATGTCGGCAAGAACATCTACGAGGTCGTGCCTGACGGCTCCGAGCAGACCGGCACCCTGGTGCAGACCGTCGGCAACCCCGGCAGCGGCGGCACCGACAGCGGCAACGACTTCACCAACTTCCTCGACTTCTCGATCAGTGGCACCAAGTACGAGGACCTGACCGGCGACGGCACAAGCGCCGACGACACCGCCTGGTCGCATGATCCGGTGACGATCTTCATCGACGACGACAACAGCGGCGATTTCAGCG
>NZ_RZOF01000256.1:0-9390 GCF_003998955.1 Mesorhizobium sp. M4B.F.Ca.ET.017.02.2.1
CGCCGCCCGCTTCTACGGCAAGCAACCTCAAACGATGGTGGCGGTGACCGGCACCAGCGGCAAGACCTCGGTCGCCGCCTTCACCCGGCAGATCTGGGAGCAGGCCGGCCTCGCCGCCGCCTCGATCGGCACCACCGGCGTCGTGGCGCCAGGGCGCAATGAGTATGGTTCGCTGACGACGCCGGATCCGGTGGCGCTGCACCTCCTGCTCAAGGAATTGGCCGATGCCGGCGTCACCCATGCGTCGATGGAGGCTTCCAGCCACGGCCTCGACCAGCGCCGGCTCGACGGTGTCAGGCTTGCCGCCGGCGGTTTCACCAATCTCGGCCGCGACCATATGGACTACCATCCGACGGTCGAGGACTATCACCGCGCCAAATTGCGCCTGTTCGACACGCTGCTGCCCAAAGGCGCGCCGGCCGTCATTTTCGCCGACGATCCATGGTCGGAACCGACGGTCCGTGCGGCAAAGGCCGCAGGGCTCGACGTGCTGACCGTCGGCCGCCATGGCGATTTCCTCAGACTGAAGCGGGTCGAGCACGAACGCCACCGGCAGCGGGCCGAGGTCGAGGTCGACAGCGTGCTCCACGAAATCGACCTGCCGCTGGCCGGCGACTTCCAGATCGCCAACGCGCTGGTTTCGGCGGGACTTGCCATTTCCACTGGAACGCTTGTCGCCAAAGCCCTGATGGCATTGGAGAAATTGAAGGGCGCGCCGGGTCGGCTCGACCTCGTCGGCACGACTGCGAACGGCGCACCGGTCTATGTCGACTATGCCCACAAACCGGATGCGCTGGAAAACGTGCTGGCCTCGGTGAGGCCGTTCACCACCGGCCGGGTCATCGTCGTGTTCGGCTGCGGCGGCGACCGCGATCGCGGCAAGCGGCCGATCATGGGCGAGATCGCCACGCGGCTCGCCGACGTCGTCATCGTCACCGATGACAATCCGCGCTCGGAAGTGCCCGAAACGATCCGCGCCGCGATCCTTGCCGCCGCGCCCGGCGCCATCGAGATCGGCGACCGGCGCAAGGCGATTCACGAGGCGGTGGCCATGCTCCACGCCGGCGACACGTTGATCGTGGCCGGCAAGGGGCATGAGGAAGGCCAGACCATCGGCACCGAGACACTGCATTTCTCGGATCACGAGGAAGTTCGCGCGGCGCTCAGGGAGAGCGCCGCATGAGCCTGCTCTGGACCTCCGATGCGCTGGTCGATGCAATGGGCGGACGGCCGATCGGTGTCATGCCGCAAGGCATATCGGGCATTTCGATCGACAGCCGCAGCCTTGAGTCGGGGGACGCCTTCTTCGCCATCAAGGGCGAGACGATGGACGGCCATGATTTCGCGACCGCCGCCGTCAAGGCAGGCGCCGGCGTGCTGGTGGTCGCCGAAGGCAAGCTGCCGTCGCTCGGACGGCTGACGGCGCCGATGATCGTCGTTGAGGACGTGCTGGTGGCGCTGGAAAGACTGGGCGTCGCCGCGCGCGCCCGCTCCAAGGCCAGGGTCATCGCCGTGACCGGCTCGGCCGGCAAGACCACCACCAAGGAAGCGCTGCGTCATGTGCTGTCGGCGGTCGGCAAGGTGCATGCCTCGGCGCAATCCTTCAACAACCACTGGGGTGTGCCGCTGACCTTGGCGCGGATGCCCGAGGATTGTGACTACGCCGTGTTCGAGATCGGCATGAACCATCCGGGCGAAATCCGGCCGCTGGTCAACATGGTCCGCCCGCATGTCGCGATCGTCACGCTGATCGCCGCCGCGCATCTCGGGTTCTTCCGCAACCTCGACGAGATCGCCGAGGCCAAGGCCGAGATCTTCGAGGGGCTGGAGCCGGATGGCGCGGCCCTGCTCAACCGCGACGATTCCCGCTGGAAACTGCTCGACAAGATGGCGAAGGCGGCAGGGGTCGAGCATGTGTTCGGCTTCGGCGAGAATGCCCGCTCGACCTTCCGGCTGGTCAAATGCGAGCTCAATGCCGACCATTCCGTCATTACCGCCAAGATCGGCGGGCGGGAGATCGTCGCCCGTGTCGGCGCGCCCGGCCGCCACATGGCGCAGAATGTGCTGGCCGTGCTGGGCGCCGCGCAGCTGGTCGGGGCGGATCTCGACAAGGCGGCCGCGGCGCTGGCCGATCTGTCAGCCGAGCGCGGTCGCGGCAAGCGCCACATACTGCGCCATCCGAAAGGACCGATCACGCTGATCGACGAGAGCTACAACGCCAATCCGGCGTCGATGGCCGCCGCCATGGCGCTGCTCAACGCGACGCCGGTATCGGGCGAGGGCAGGCGCATCGCCGTGCTCGGCGACATGCTCGAACTCGGCAGCCATTCGGCGAAGCTGCATGCCGCGCTTGCCGAACTGATCATCGGCACGGGCACGCAAACCGTCTTTCTCGGCGGTCCCGAAATGCGGGCGCTCGCCGACATACTGCCGAGCGACGTCAAGGCCGAATACCGCGCCGGCGCCGAGGAATTGAAGCCGCTGTTGCTGTCGGCGCTGCGGCCTGGCGACGTGGTGATGGTCAAGTCGTCGAAAGGCATCGGGTTTTCAAAGCTGGTCGAGGCGTTGCTCGGCAAATTTCCGGCGCAAGCCACAACCATTGAACAGACCTAGGGGTCGGGTCCGGGGGACGGAATTTCATGTTCACATTGCTCGTCGATTTTGCGGACAAGATTTCTGTCTTCAACGTCTTCCGCTACATCACTTTCCGCACCGGCGGGGCGCTGATCACCTCGGCGCTGATCGTCTTCATCTTCGGACCGACAATCATCAATTCGCTGCGGCTCCGGCAGGGCAAGGGCCAGCCGATCCGCGCCGACGGTCCGCAGACGCATTTCAAGAAGGCAGGGACGCCGACCATGGGCGGGCTGATGATCCTGTCGGGCATCATCGGATCGTCGCTTTTGTGGGCGAACCTCTCCTCGATCTATGTCTGGGTAGTGCTTCTGGTGACCATCGGCTTCGGCTCGATCGGCTTCTATGACGACTATCTGAAGGTCACCAAGCAGTCGCATCTCGGCTTTTCCGGCAAGGCGCGGCTGGCGATCGAGTTCGTCATCGCCGGAATCGCTGCCTGGGTGATCATGCACAACGGCCAGGCGCCGTTCTCCTCGTCGCTGACCTTTCCCTTCGCCAAGGAATTTATCATCAACCTCGGCTGGTTCTTCGTGCCGTTCTCCTGCTTCGTCATCGTCGGCGCCGGCAATGCGGTCAACCTGACCGACGGCCTCGACGGCCTTGCGATCGTGCCGATCATGATCGCGGCGGCCTCCTTCGGCGTCATCGCCTATCTCTCCGGCAACGCGGTGTTCGCCGAATATCTGCAGATCCATTTCGTTCCCGGCACCGGCGAACTGGCGGTGGTGCTTGGCGCGGTGATCGGCGCCGGCCTCGGCTTCCTGTGGTTCAACGCGCCCCCGGCCGCCATCTTCATGGGCGACACCGGCTCACTGGCGATGGGCGGCCTGATCGGCACGGTCGCGGTCGCCACCAAGCACGAGATCGTGCTGGTCATCGTCGGTGGCCTGTTCGTGGTCGAGATACTCTCGGTCATTATTCAGGTCGGCTACTTCAAGATGACCGGCAAGCGGGTGTTCCTGATGGCGCCAATCCACCATCACTTCGAAAAACTCGGCTGGACCGAAAGCCAGGTGGTGATCCGCTTCTGGATCATCGCGGTAATCCTGGCGCTGGTCGGCCTCTCCACCCTCAAGCTCCGATAGGCCGCCGCTTGATCCCCGCCTCATCCTTTTCAGGCAAGCGCGTTTCGCTCTTCGGGCTCGGCGGTTCGGGGATCGCCACCGCGCATGCGCTGATCGCCGGCGGGGCCGACATCCTTGCCTGGGACGACAATCCGGACAGCGTCGCCAAGGCCGCGGCCGCCGGGATCGCGACCGGCGACCTGCGTGGCGCGGACTGGTCGCGCTTCTCCGCCTTCGTGCTGTCGCCCGGCGTGCCGCTGACGCATCCGAAGCCACACTGGACAGTTGAGCTGGCGCGCGGCGCCGGCGTCGAGGTCATAGGCGACATCGAGCTGTTCTGCCGCGAGCGCGTCCTGCGGGCGTCGGCGGCGCCTTTCGTCGCGATTACCGGCACCAATGGCAAATCGACGACCACGGCGCTGACCGCCCACATCCTGAAATCGGCAGGTCGCGACACGCAGATGGGCGGCAATATCGGTCGCGCGATCATGACGCTCGATCCGCCGGCAGAGGGGCGGCACTATGTCGTCGAATGCTCCTCATACCAGATCGACCTCGCGCCCTCGATCAATCCGACGGCCGGCATCCTGCTCAACCTGACGCCCGATCACCTCGACCGTCACGGCACCATGGCGCACTACGCCTCGATCAAGGAGCGGCTGGTGGCCGGCAGCGAGACGGCAATCGTCGGCGTCGACGACTCCTGGTGCGCGCAGATCGCCGACCGGCTGGAGCGGGCGGGCAGGGAGGTCATCCGCATTTCCAAGCGGCTGCCGCTGACCGACGGCTATTTCGCCGATGGCAGCAACCTGATGGAAGCCGTGCATGGCCGCTACAGCCGCGTCGCCTTCCTGGAGGGCATCGGCTCGCTGCGCGGCCAGCACAATGCGCAGAATGCGCTGGCCGCGGTCGCCGCCTGCCTCAAGGTCGGGCTGGACCTCGGCGAGATCCAGGCGGGGCTGGAAAGCTTCCCCGGGCTGGCGCATCGCATGGAGCAGGTCGGCCGCAAGGACCATGTGCTGTTCATCAACGATTCCAAGGCGACCAATGCCGATGCGGCGGCTCCAGCCCTGTCGAGCTTCAGCCGCATCTACTGGATCGCCGGCGGCCTGCCCAAGGAGGGCGGCATCGAGCCGCTGCGCGGCTTCTTCCCGCGCATCGCCAAGGCCTATCTGATCGGCGAGGCGGCGCCCGCCTTCTCGGCGACGCTGGGCGAGGCGGTGCCCTACGAGATCTCCGGCACGCTGGCGGCGGCGGTCGAGCATGCCGCCCACGATGCCGCCCTTGACGATGGCGGCGAGGCGGTGGTGCTGCTGTCGCCCGCCTGCGCCAGTTTCGACCAGTTCAAGAATTTCGAAGTGCGCGGCGAAGCCTTCAGGCAAGCTGCGAGCGCTATAGATGGCGTGAAACCCATCGGAGGGCCACGTTAATGCAAAGCCGTCTCGACAAAAGTCCGGTAGCCACCTGGTGGTGGACGATCGATCGCTGGTTCCTAGCGGCGTTCCTGTCGCTGATGGGTCTGGGCATCGTGCTCTCCTTCGCGGCGAGCCCGGCGGTGGCCGAACGCATCGGCCTCGACAGCTTCCACTTCGCCACCAGGCAGATCATTTTCACCGTGCCTGCGCTCGGCGTGATGCTCGCGGTCTCGTTCCTGGAATCGCGGCAGATCCGGCGCATGGCGCTGGTGATCCTGTGCATCATGCTGGTGCTGATGGTGGCGGTGCTCTATGTCGGCGTCGAGGTCAAAGGCGCGCGGCGCTGGGTCTCGCTCGCCGGCCTCTCCATCCAGCCGTCGGAATTCCTGAAGCCGGCCTTCGTCATCGTCTGCGCCTGGCTATTCGCCGAACACAAGCGCCAGCCCGACATTCCCGGCAATCTGTTTGCCCTGCTGCTCCTGGTCCTGGTCGTCTCCCTGCTGGTCGCCCAGCCGGACCTCGGCCAGACCATGCTGGTGACCGGCACCTGGGGGGTCATGTTCTTCATGGCGGGCCTGCCGTGGCTGTGGATCATCGCGCTCGGCGTCACCGGCGTCAGCGGCCTTTTCGCCGCCTATACCGTGTTCCCGCATGTCGCCGCCCGCATCGACAAGTTCCTGACCGGTGAGGGCGACACCTTCCAGGTCGACATGGGGCGCGAGGCGCTGATCAACGGCCATTGGTTCGGCGTCGGTCCGGGCGAGGGCACGGTCAAGCGGGTCATTCCCGATAGCCACGCCGACTTCGTCTTCTCGGTCGCCGGCGAGGAGTTCGGACTGGTGATGTGCTTCTTCATCATGTCGATCTTCGCCTTCATCGTGCTGCGCGGCCTCAACACCGCGCTCAAGGAGCATGACGACTTCACGCGCTATGCCGTTGGCGGTCTGGTCACGGTCTTCGGCCTGCAGTCGGCCATCAATATGTGCGTCAACCTGCAGCTGATGCCGGCCAAGGGCATGACGCTGCCGTTCATCTCCTATGGCGGCTCCTCGCAGATCGCCATCGCCATCTCGATGGGCATGGTGCTGGCCTTGACGCGCAGACGGCCCGAGAAGCGCAAGCAGATGGGTTTTTCCTTCCCGCAGCGCGCCATGCCGGCGGAGTGAAATGTCGCGGGGTGTGATTCTTCTGGCGGCGGGCGGCACGGGCGGACATCTCTTCCCGGCCGAAGCGCTGGCGCATGAGCTCAACGAGCGCGGCTGGAAGGTGCATCTGGCCACCGATCATCGCGCCGAGCGCTATTCCGGCCAGTTCCCGGCCGTCAACATCCATCCGATCCAATCGGCGACCCTCGGCTCGAAGAACCCGCTGGCGGTGCTGTCGGCCTTGTGGGCGATCTGGCGCGGCGTGCGGCAGGCCTCCGCCGTCATCACCAGGATCAAGCCGGAAGCCGTCGTCGGCTTTGGCGGCTATCCGACATTGCCGCCGCTTTACGCAGCGACACGGCGCAAGGGGCCGTCATTGATCCATGAGCAGAACGCGGTGATGGGCCGCGCCAACAGGGCGCTGGCCGGCCGCGTCGACGCCATCGCCGGCGGCTTCCTGCCGGAGGACGAAAGTGCTGCCGGCGCCAAGACGGTGACCACCGGCAATCCGGTCAGGCCGCAGATCCTGGAGGCGGCGAAGACGCCTTACGTGGCTGCGACCGGCGAGGAGCCGTTCCGCTTCCTGGTGTTCGGCGGCAGCCAGGGCGCGCAGTTCTTCTCCGACGCGGTGCCGACGGCTGTCGGACTCTTGCCGGAGGCTCAGCGCAAGCGGCTGGCGATCACCCAGCAGGCGCGGGCCGAGGACGTGGCGCGGGTCAAGGCGGCCTATGGCACGCTGGGCGTCGACGCGCAGGTGTCGCCCTTCTTCACCGACATGGCGGCGCGGATCGCGGCGGCGCATCTGGTGATGTCGCGCTCCGGCGCCTCGACCGTGTCGGAAATCGCTGTCATCGGCCGGCCGGCGCTGCTGGTGCCCTATCCGCACGCGCTCGACCACGACCAGGCGGCGAATGCCGCGGCGCTGGCCGCCGCCGGTGGGGCCGAGGTGCATGCGCAATCCACGCTGTCCGCCGAGCGCATCGCGGCGCTCGTCGGCGGGCTGATGGGCGATCCCGACAGGCTGTCGGCCATGGCCGCGGCCGCCCGGTCGGCCGGAAAACCGAACGCGGCGCGGTTGCTCGCCGATCTGACAGAGGCTATTGCGTCCAAAAAAACCGTTTCGGACTTCAGGAAGGGGACGCAAGCATGAAGATGCCGCAGACCATCGGCCTTGTGCATTTCATCGGCATTGGCGGCATCGGCATGAGCGGCATTGCCGAGGTGCTGCACAATCTGGGCTACAAGGTGCAGGGTTCCGACCAGGCCGACGGCGCCAATGTGCAGCGGCTACGCGACAAGGGCATCGAATGTTTCGTCGGCCACAAGGCGGAAAACCTTGGCGATGCCGAGGTGGTTGTCGTCTCGACCGCGATCAAGAAATCCAACCCCGAGCTCAAGGCCGCGCGCGAGAAGCTGCTGCCGGTCGTGCGCCGCGCCGAGATGCTGGCCGAACTGATGCGCTTCCGCCAGGCGGTGGCGATCGGCGGCACGCATGGCAAGACCACCACGACGTCGATGGTGGCGACGCTGCTCGAGGCCGGCGGGCTCGACCCGACGGTCATCAATGGCGGCATCATCAACGCCTATGGCACCAATGCCCGCATGGGCGACGGCGAATGGATGGTGGTCGAGGCCGACGAGAGCGACGGCACCTTCCTGAAGCTGCCGGCCGATATCGCCGTCGTCACCAACATCGATCCCGAGCACCTCGACCACTACGGCAGTTTCGACAATGTCCGCGAGGCGTTTCGCCAGTTCGTCGAGAATGTGCCGTTCTACGGCTTCGGCGTGATGTGCACCGACCATCCGGAGGTGCAAGCGCTGGTCGGCCGCATCGAGGACCGGCGCGTCATCACCTATGGCGAGAACGCGCAGGCCGACGTGCGCTTCACCAATCATCGCATGGCGGGCGCGACCTCCGAGTTCGACGTGGTGATCCGCGACCGCAAGGGGCGTGGCCAGACGACGATCGCCGATCTGCGCCTGCCGATGCCCGGCCGCCACAATGTCTCCAACGCGACGGCGGCGATCGCGGTCGCGCATGAGCTCGGCCTGTCCGCCGAGGCGATCAAGAAGGGCCTGTCGTCCTTTGCCGGCGTCAAGCGGCGCTTCACCCATACCGGCACCTGGAATGGCGTCGACATCTTCGACGATTACGGCCACCATCCGGTCGAGATCACGGCGGTGCTGAAGGCGGCGCGCAGCGCCACCAAGGGCCGCGTCATCGCCATTGCGCAACCGCACCGCTACACCCGCCTGCACGACCTGTTCAATGAGTTCTCCGTCTGCTTCAACGACGCCGACACGGTGATGGTGGCGCCGGTCTATGCGGCAGGCGAGGAGCCGATCGAAGGGGTGACGTCGGACGCGCTGGTGTCGCGCATCCGCGCCGGCGGCCATCGCGATGCGCGCTATGTCGAAGGCCCGGCGGCGATCGCGCCGGCCATACGCGATCTGGCAAAGCCCGGCGACTTCGTCGTCTTCCTCGGCGCCGGCAACATCACGCAGTGGGCCTATGCGCTGCCCAAGGAACTCGGTGGAAGCGTCTCATGATGCGCGGCCAGCCCCTGATCGACAAGCTTGGCGACCGGCTGGCCGGCCTGCGCGGCCGCGTCACGCCCAACGCCGAGATGGACAAGATCACCTGGTTTCGCGCCGGCGGCCTGGCGGACGCGCTGTTCCAGCCGGCTGACGAGGAGGACCTCGCCGCCTTCCTGCGCGCCGTGCCGGAGGAAATCCCGCTGACCATCGTCGGCGTCGGCTCGAACCTCCTGGTGCGCGACGGCGGCATTCCCGGTTTCGTCATCCGGCTCTCGGCCAAAGGCTTCGGCGAGGCGGAAGTCGTTTCGCCGACCACGATCAGGGCCGGCGCCGCAACGCCCGACAAGCGCCTCGCGGCCGTCGCCTACGAGGCGGGGATCGGCGGCTTCCATTTCTACCACGGCATTCCCGGCGCCGTCGGCGGTGCGCTGAGGATGAACGCCGGCGCCAATGGCGTCGAGACGCGCGAGCGCGTCGTCGAGGTGCGGGCGCTCGACCGCAAGGGCAATCTCCACACGCTCAGCAATGCCGAGATGGGCTATGCCTATCGGCATTCGGCGGCGCCTTCGGGGCTGATCTTCACCTCGG
>NZ_RZOF01000257.1:0-9203 GCF_003998955.1 Mesorhizobium sp. M4B.F.Ca.ET.017.02.2.1
TGCAGACACCGACCTTCGAGGCGCTGCAGCAGAAGGCCGACGAAGCGACCTTCGAGCGTCGGGCGCTTGCTGTCGAAAAGGAGCGCGCCATCGCCGAAAATGAAATGGCGACCAGGACCGAACTGGCGCGGCGCGAGAAGCTGTTGATTGCCGAGGAGGCCGAAAACGCCCGCAACCGCGCCACCGGCGCGGCGGAGGCGCAACAGGTCGAGGCGGCCGCCGAGGCGGAGCGCATCCGCACCGTCGAGGGCGCCAGGGCCGAGGCCGAACGGCAGCGCATCGCCATCTACCGCGACCTGCCGCCCGCGATCCTGCTCGGCCTCGCCGCCCAGCAGCTCGCCGGCAAGCTAGAGAAGATCGAGCACGTCAACGTGACGCCGGACCTGCTCGCCACCGTGCTCGGCGAATTCCGCAAGAGCCCGGCGGTGATCGAGGCCCGCTGAGGGGGGCGAAGCATGGCGGCGAACCGACCCCGCGCGGTCTTCGTGACGCGCGAGACCGACTACGAGCTGCTGGTCGCGCGCCACGCGACGCGCGACCAGGCACGCTTCTTCCTGCAGACGCGCGGCCAGCGGCTCGAGGATGTCGAGGTCCGGCACGACAAGTTCCATGCCGTGCTGGGCGCGGCACGGGCCTCGGTGCCGGCGGATTGGCGCCAGACCCTGGTCAAGCGCGCCGACCTCGACCGCTTCCTGTTCGCGGCCGACGACGTTGTCGTGCCGGTGGGACAGGATGGGCTGGTCGCCAATGTCGCCAAGTACCTCGACGGCCAGCCCGTGCTCGGCGTCAATCCGGCGCCGGACCTCTATGACGGTGTGCTGGTCCGCATCGGCGTCGGCCAGCTGGGCAAGCTGCTCGCCGCCAGCATAGCCGGCAATGTCGGCATCGAATCGCGAACCATGGTTCAGGCCGAGCTCGATGGCGGCGAAACGTTCCTCGCGCTCAACGAGATCTTCGTCGGCCACCGCAGCCACCAGTCGGCCCGTTACCGGATCGAGGCGGAGGGCGAGGCGGAAAACCATTCCTCCAGCGGCCTCATCGTCGCCTCCGGCACCGGCGCGACGGGCTGGGCGCGCTCGATCATGGAAGCGACGCATCTCGACCTGTCGCTCGGCCGCGAAGAGCACGCAGTGGGCTTCTGGGTGCGCGAGCCGTTTCCGAGCGTCGCCACCGCCACGAATTTGCGCGCCGGCAAGATCACCGAAAGCCCGCTCCTCATCACATCGCGGATGAACGAGGGCGGCGTGATCTTCGCCGACGGCATCGAGCAGGATTTCATCGCCTTCGACTGGGGCAGGCAGGTCCAGCTGCAGCCGGCATCGCGGGCGCTGCGGCTGGTCGTCGATCAGTGACCAACAGCATGCTGGCGCGAGGTGGATGCCGCCGCGTCGAAGCCAGCAAGTTCGACGGGACGGCCTAGGGGCCGCCCCGCCTGCGTTGCCTTGCCGGTACGGCCGAGTGGCCCGATCCGGCATGCCCACCGACCTGTTCGGGCAGTGATGGCGCCTTGCTTCCGTTCAGTCGATCGGACGGATATCCGCATCCGCCAGGCAGTAGGGCGCGTAGCGGAAATCGCGGATACCCGCGACCTCTTCGCCGCGCCACTCGACCAGCATGAAACCGCGCGCCGCGCCGTCCGGAAACTTCGGATCGCGGATCAGGATCGCCGGCCGGCCGTCGACGAAGCCGAGCGAGAGCACCCAATCGCTGACGCGGTCGTAATTGCCGAAATAGGTCGAGGCTTGCTTCTTGCCTCTGAGGCGCGTGCGGTTGACGACTTCGAGCTGGATATCCTCGGCGATCAGCGCCCTGACGGCGTCGAAGTCGCGCGCGTTGAACAGGTCGACGTAGTGGCGCAGTCGCCGCTCGTCGTCGGCATCGAGCGCCGGCATGACGGCTTCTTCCGGCGCTGCTGCCAACGCCCTCAACTCGGCCCGCCCGCGATGCAGCGCCGCCTTGGTGGCGGCCAGCGTCGCGCCCGTCGCTTCGCAGGTTTCGGAAAGGCTGAGGCCGAGCACGTCGACCAGGATAACGGCGCTGCGCTGCGGCAGCGTGAGCTGCATGAAAGTGCGCAGGCTGGTGGCAGCCGCAAGCCTCGCCTCTGCGCTGGCGGAGGGGTCTTCCACTCCGGTCATATCGGCCTCGCTTAGGCGGGAACGCTCCCGCTGGCGGCGGCGCAGATGGTCCTGCGCCGTATTGTGGGCGATGCGAAACAGCCATTGCTCCGGACGGTCGACTGCGGCGTTGCCGTCGAGCGCCTGCAGCGCCTTCAGCACCGTCTCCTGCACGATGTCCTCGCCGTCGATGACGGAGCCGGCCATGCGAGCTGCGTAGCGGTGCAACTTCGGACGCAGGCCGGCCAGCATCGCGTCCAGCGCCGCCCGGTCGAATTTCGATGACATCATTGCGTTCATTCCCGAGCAGGCTGCGGCACGGCACCAGGGCCGCGTCGGCACTGAGGTCAGGCCGGCATGGCCTCACTGGCATTGTCCAGCATACGATAGTTGCCGACGATTTTTGCCGCCGATCTGGCGAGAGGGCCAGACCGCCGCTCGGCGTGGTCGGCGCTGAAAGCCTTGAAGGCGTCGAGCCCGGTCAGGGCGGCGCTGTCCTTGTCATACCCGACAAGATGCACGAACTCGCCATTCTCCAGCTCCAGAACGAGGTAGCGCACGGATAGCGGCTTCGTTTCGTCGAGTGCCTCGAACACCTTTGCAACCAGGGTACGGTTTTCGGCGATGCTTTCATCCTTCACGCCGTAGCGGATGAGATTGTAGCCCATTGTCATCTCCTTTTCTGGGTTTGCCACAAAAGACGTTCCGCAGCATCGAAAAGATTCTCAAGGTGGGCCCGAATCTTTCTGCGCGTCTGCGTCGTCTTTCATCCGTCGAGGCCGCGCGGCGGCCTCCGCGATGAGGAGAGACATCATGCATATCCAGTTTGCCGAACTTCCGGTGTTCGACCAGGACCGCGCCAAGGCGTTCTATACCGATCACCTTGCCTGCCAGGTGATAGCCGACCAGCCGATGGGCGAGGGCGGCTGGCGCTGGATCGAGCTGGCGTTTCCCGACGCCGTCACCAACCTGCATTTTGTCAGGCGCGCCGACGAGGCGCCGGGGGTCGACCCCGTGCTGGTGCTGGTCGACGACAACGTCGAGGGCACGTTCGCATCGCTGAAGGCGAAGGGTGTCGAAATCATCACCGAGCCTCAGGAAGCTCCATGGCAGCCTGGCCGCACCGTCGCCGAGTTCCGCGACAGCGAGGGCAACCGTATGGTGCTGGCAAGCCGGTAATCTGGACGCATGCCCTCACGTTGCAATGTCGGATTGTGGGATCAAGCGAACACGCCCGCCGCACCCGAATTTGCTACGCAAGGCGATAATCCGCGGGTCGTCTAACCCCCAAGCTGTTGCAGCTTGCGACAGGCACGCCTTACGCCTTCACGGCATCTCTCGCGACATCTCTCTTTGTTGCCATCCCTGCATCGTCCAACGGATTCCTGCTTGGCAGGTGCGGTCGTTTCCGCCGAACGATTGGCGGAAGGCTCGTTGATCGGCAGCGAGGCTTGCGGCTTGCGACTGACTTTCCTTGTTAGGATTTTCTTGCGTGGCGGCGAAGGTGCTTGGAACTTGGCAATTCGGCTCTTCGCTATTTCGATGAACGCACCATTCGGAAATGCCGCCAGATAGGCACGATACATGGAGACATCGGATGTATCCTTGATCGATTTCCAAAACTCGAGGTCTTTCGCCGTATTGATGTCTGGCTGAGGAAGCTCTGACGGAGACTGATTATTGAATGTGGGATCTGGGTTGAATGAGAACCCCGGCTCCACCAAGGACGAATTGCTCCAGGGAACCTGCCTTCCAGACGTCGCGTTCATGACGTCCAAGCGTACGCGACGCATGAGAATTTCAATGTCGATCGAGGGAGTCTTTATGCGCTTCACAAGAGAGTCCGCAAACGGGCTATGATTGACGGCTCCATCGAGAGCGACATTGCCGGGCTGTGTTGCAAAGCCGATGAAGACCCCCCTGCCGGCATCCAGGGCTCCCAGCCCCTTTTCTATCGCAAAGCCGCGACTCTGACTCTGTCCACCTAGTTGCTTGACGAAAGGATTGTCTCGACAGGCATCGAGAAGGACGATGGCGGTATTTTCCTCGGCCGTCATGGCTGCGATAATGTCTTGCAAGCGCTCAGCCTCCAGAGCCAAGTCGGCCGGACGGTGAAGGGCGGCATCAACAGGCAATAGGTAGTTTTCTCCGTTCGCTTGGAGCCCGTGTCCGGCGTAGTAAAAAAGCGAGACATCACCCGGCTGCAAGTTTCGCCTGAATTTCCCGATGAGTTCCCTGAACGTTGAGGCGTCGGCATCCAGGCCAAGCGTGACCTTAAACCCCGTCTCTTCCAAAATTCGAGCGATCGCATTCGCGTCATTCACCCCGTTGGGGAGCGATGGCGCATAGCGGTAGGCGGAGTTGCCGATGACAAGTGCATATCTGTGACTGCGCTGAATGATTTCGGCCTCAGAGGACGCAGGTGCCGACAAGCCAGCCAGAAAAAGAAGGCACGCGCACAACAAGCAAATCTTGGACATTGCGACGTTCCCGAGGAACGAAGAATGTTAGCATCTGTTAATGCGCGGGGGTACCCACACAAGAGATTGATGCGGCAAACGAGGCGCCCCCGACGGCACGAGCTTGCGGGAACGCCGTCGATCCTTCAGACCACCGCGCCGCCCGCCGCCCGCCCGGCGCTGCGGCCGGAAAAGATGCAGCCGCCGAGAAATGTGCCTTCCAGCGCCGCATAGCCGTGCACGCCGCCGCCGCCGAAGCCGGCAGCTTCGCCGACCGCATAGAGGCCGGGGACCGGTTGGCCCCCGGCATCGAGAACGCGGCTGTCGAGATCGGTCTGCAGGCCGCCCAGCGTCTTGCGGGTGAGGATGTTGAGCCGCACCGCGATCAGCGGGCCGTTCGCCGGATCGAGCATTTTGTGCGGCTTTGCCGTGCGGATCAGCTTGTCGCCGAGATAGGCGCGCGCGCCGCGCAGCGCCGTCACCTGCATGTCTTTCGAGAACGGATTGTCGAGCTGCCGGTCGCGGGCGCGGATCTCGCGCTCGACCTGGGCCTCCTCCAATAGCGGTTCGCCGCCGGCCAGCGCGTTCATGCGCTTGACCAGCGTCGAAAGGTCGGCCTCGACGATGAAATCCTCGCCCTTCTCCATGAAGGCTTTCACCGGGCCGGGAATGCCCGACGTGGCGCGGCCCAGCACCTGGCGCCAGCTCTTGCCCGTCAGGTCCGGGTTCTGCTCGGAGCCCGACAGCGCGAACTCCTTCTGGATGATCTTCTTGGTCAGGATGAACCAGGAATAGTCGAAGCCGGTGCTCATGATGTGGCTGAGCGTGCCGAGCGTGTCGAAGCCCGGATAGAGCGGCACCGGCAGGCGCTTGCCGCGCGCGTCGAGCCACAGCGACGACGGGCCGGGCAGGATGCGGATCGCGTGGTCGGTCCAGATCGGCGCCCAGTTCTTGATGCCCTCGACATAGTGCCACATGCGGTCGCGGTTGATGATCGAGCCGCCGGCCGCTTCGGTGATGGCCAGCATACGGCCATCGACATGGTCGGGCACGCCGGTGATCATCCGCGATGGGGCCTTGCCCAGGCGCTCGGGCCAATTCTTGCGCACCAGATCGTGATTGGCGCCGATGCCGCCGGAGGCGACGATCACCGCTTGCGCGTGAAGCTCGAAATCGCTTGAAATCTCGCGGGAGCTTTTTTGGCCGCGCTCGATAGAACTCGGCTGCAAGACGTCGCCGCGCACGCCGGTGACGGTGTTGCCTGTCCGTGTCAGCTCGTTGACGCGGTGACGGAATTTGAAGCGGATCAGCCCCTTCTTCTCCGCTTCCCGCACACGCAGGACAAAAGGTTCGAGCACGCCGGGGCCGGTGCCCCAGGTGACGTGGAAGCGCGGCACCGAATTGCCGTGGCCGATGGCGTTGCCGCCGCCGCGTTCCGCCCAGCCGACGACGGGAAAGAATTTCAGCCCGCGTTCGATCAGCCAGGAACGCTTTTCGCCGGCGGCAAAGCCGACATAGGCCTCGGCCCATTTGCGCGGCCAGAAATCTTCCGCTCGGTCGAAGGCCGCGGTGCCCATCCAGTCTTCCAGCGCGAGATCGTGCGAATCGCGGATGCGCATGCGTCGCTGCTCCGGCGAGTCGACCAGGAACAGCCCGCCGAACGACCAGAAGGCCTGGCCGCCCAGCGACTGCTCCGGTTCCTGGTCGACGATGATGATCTTCTTGCCGGCCTCGGCCAGCTCGGCCGCTGCGACGAGGCCGGCCAGCCCCGCGCCGACAATGATGACGTCCGCATCGTCAGCCATTTTTGCTCCCCCAAAGCGAACTGTCAGACCGGTTCCCAGCCGTCCTTGCCGCCGGCGCGGAAGATGGCATCGATGACCTTCTGGTTGAGCACCGATTCCTCCAGCGTGAAGACGCGCTCCTTGCCGCCCTGCGCCGCCCTGGCGAAGGTCTCGACCTCCAGCCGGTACTGCTGCGTGCCGGGGAAGCGGAACACCTGCGCCTCGGTGTGGTTCTGGTTGTGCAGCTCGACCCGATGGTGGTCGTAGAGCCCGGCATTGAACGGCGAGAACACCTCGATGAAACCCTTCTCGCCGTGGAACACCATCACCTGCCGCGCCGCCATCTGCGTCGACAGGTAGAAGGACAGTTCGAAGTCGCCGAAATCGGCGCGGATCGAGGAATAGATGTCGGTGCCGAAGGTCTTGTCGCGCTCGATCGTCGCCTGCACGCGCTGCGGTTCCTTGCCGGTCGAAAAGCGCGTCGACACTGTCGGGTAGACGCCGATGTCGGGCAATGCGCCGCCGCCGAGGTCGAGCTGGTTGCGCATGTTCTTGGGGTCGACATTGTAATAGGAGAACGCGCCCTGCACGTGGCGCAGCCGGCCGATGGCGCCGCTGGCGATCAGGTCGCGCACCTTGATCCATTGCGGGTGGTAGATGACCATGAAGGCTTCGCAGACCAGCACCTTCTTCTCGTCGCGCAGCTTGATCAGCGGCGCGATGTCCTTGGCGTCGAGCGCCAGCGGCTTCTCGACCAGCACATGCTTGCCGGCCTCAATCGCCTTGGCCGTCCACTCGACATGCTGCGAGGTGGGCAGCGGGATGTAGACGCCGTCGATGTCCTTCGACGCGAGCAGTTCCTCATAGGAGCCGAAAGCATGCGGCGCGCCGAAACGGTCGGCCAGCGCCCGGGCTTTCGCCAGATCGCGGCTGGCGATCGCCGACAGGACGCCATTCTCCGCCTCGACAATCGCCGGCAACAGCTGCTCGCGGCCGATCTTGGCCGTCGACAGAACACCCCATCGGAACATCACGCTTCTCCATGTCGAATTGCATCATGGAGGTGTGCCCCAATTCAGGGGAAAAGCCAATCGCAGACGCTCCGTGGCTTGGCGCATGCATTGTCCAATGTAGCGCTGGTCGACCCCCACTCCGTCTCGGCTTCGCCGAGCCACCTCTCCCCCGATCGACGGGGTAGAGGAAGGCGCCTAGCTTTTTGCCATCAACGCTCCTCCAGCAACGCTCCCTTCCTTTCCCTCCGGAGGGGGAAAGGTGGCGCTGCGAAGCAGCGACGGATTGGGGGAACCACGTGGCCATCAAGCTACGGCCTGATCAGTCACGCCAATCACAGAAGATGTGTGCATAGCGTGGCCCGCGTTGCCGGGGCGAGGAAATGCGCCTCAGCCCCTCTTGCCCGTCAGCGTCATGTCGAAGTTGACGACGTTGGAATAGATCGGCGTGCCGACATCCATGCCGTAGCGCGACCTCAACACCTTGCCGGTGACGTGGAATTTGATCGTGCCGGCCTTGAGGCTGCTGAGCTCGGCGGTGAATTTTTCCGGAAACGTCTTGCCGCGCGCCGTCAGCCGGCCGGTGACCAAGGCCGTCGTGTCGCCGGTACGGGTCACATTGGTCGAGCGGAACTGGATTTCCGGGCTGTTGGCGCTGTCGAACACCGCGTCGGAGCGCAGGAAGGCATCGATGCGGTTCTGGCCGGTGCCGACGCTCTCGGGAAAGATGGTGAGGTTGACCTGCGAGCGTTCGACATTGCCGTTGTCGATGCGGATGCTGCCCTTGAAGCGGGCGAAGGCGCCGTCGAAGCCGCCGCCGCCCGCCTTGCCGATGGTGAAGCGGATGTTCGATGCGGCCGGGCTGATCGTGTAGCTGCCGGCGGCGTCGCTGAGCGCCACCGCCGCGATGGCGGGCACGGCAAGGCAAGCGGCAAGGGCCGCCAATCCAAGGATGCGCGCATGCATGGGGAAGGTCCTTTTTCTGAGGCAGCGCATTGCTGTCTTCTCGCCTCACCAACGAACGACGGCGGTCTTCTATTCCCTGCCTGACGAAGGCGTGATCATGCGCGCAAGCACGCGGTCGCGCAGCCAGAAATGATGGCGCAACGCGGCCAGGACATGCAGGACGACGAGCGCGATGCCGGCATAGGCGAGATACCAGTGCGCTGCCGTCCAAAAACTCTCTGCCGCGTCGGATACGGCCAGTGGCAGGTTGGGCATCACGAACAGATTGAATGGCATGCTCGGGATCTCCAGCGTCGACACCGACACCAGCGCCCAACCGGAGAGCGGCAGGCTGATCTGGAAGAGATAGAGCGCGAAATGCGCGAGCGGCGCGGCTTGTCGCTCCAGGCCTCCGACCGAGGAGGGCAACGCCGGCACGATGTTGCCGAGCCGCCAGGCGATGCGCAGGATGATCAGGCCGACCAGCAGGAAGCCGAGGGACTTGTGCAACTGGATCAGCTCGAAGGCGGTGCGCTGGCTTTCGATCCGCATCATCACGAAGCCGAGCACGAACTGGCCGATGAAGATGATCCCGATCAGCCAGTGGAGGACGATCATCGCCCAGCCATAGCGGGTTGAGGTGTTTGTGATTGACGATTCCATGGCCGAAAAACGCCGCTGAGGTCAGCTTTCTTCCAGGCTACCCTATGCCCCACTCTCCACACAATTCCGGGCGCCGGCGCCGCCCCTCATTGCCCTGCCGGTGTCCAGCCGATAGATGGGTAACAGAATGGACCGGATACATAGGTAACAGTTCTCCCCCTATGAGTCCGCTGCAGCGCCAAGCGGATTGGTTGGCGCGGCGCTGCAGCGGACAAGCGTCATACGCCT
>NZ_RZOF01000258.1:0-9194 GCF_003998955.1 Mesorhizobium sp. M4B.F.Ca.ET.017.02.2.1
CAACACGAAGGAGCCGGGCCCACCGGTGACGCATTGGGCATAGTAGCGGTCGAGATGGCTGAAGGTGGGCGACGGGCTGATCAGGATCGGCAGGCCGTTGACGACGATGCCCCTGGCCAGTGCCGCGTCGCGCTCGGAGGTGACGGGCGGACCGGTGTTGTTGGGCCCGTCGCCCGAGATGTCGATGACGCGCCGCTCGGCCGCGAAGGTGGTTTGCTCGAAAAGCCCGGCGCCAAAGGCGAGCGCGCCGGAGATCGAGGTGCCGCGGAAGCTGCGGAACGGCCGCGCTGCGATCCTGTCGGCGAACATATTGGCGCTGTCGCTGCCGTCGATGATCTGCCAGGCAAGCACCGCGTCGTCGCGGATGGTGCCCGCCCACTCGAAATAGGCGATCGCGATGCGGCCGTTGGTTCCCGCGCGCACCGCCCTGATGAAGTCCGGATGCCTGAGCGCCTCGACGTAGCCGGCGCGCTACAACGCGAATTCGCGCTCGTCCATCGACGTCGAGATGTCGACCGCCAGCACCAGCTCGACATCCACGGCGGCCGGTGCGGCCGGCATCGGCACAGGCGCGGCCTGGGCGCAGCCGAGACAGGCAAGCAGGCTGAGCATGTCGAGCATGGCCGCGTGCGTCCGGTTTGACGGGCCTGATCTTCTGCGGTGATCGCGGCGAAATAAAGCTTGGCTTTTACTTCTTCCTGCGCGGGGCCGGCGGCGGCGGCTCGATCGCTCCGGCCCTGACCCGCGCCGGCTTGAGCGCCGATCGGCCAGCATCCTTCACGATCGTCAGCGAACGCGGGAAGAACTGGTTGTTGTGCTGGCCACGGCCGATGTTGAGGATGGCGGCGTCCGGCAGCCGCTTCTCCAGCATCGCCAGCACGCGCCGCAGCGTCGCGCCGTCGAACGTGTCCATCGCCTCGTCGATGATCACCCATTTTGGCCGCTTGAGTGCCAGCCTGGCGACAGCAAGCAGGCGCTGCTCGTCGTCGGCGAGCTCGTGCTCCCAGCGCGCCGAACGGTCGAGCGAGGAGGCAAGCCGTTCGAGGCCGACCTCCGTCAGCACCGCCGCGATCTCGGTGTCCTCGACCGTGATGCCGTCGGCATGGTTCAGCACCTCGCGCAGTGTGCCGAGCGGGAAATAGGGCATGCGCGGGACGAAGACCGGCGCCGCCCCGGCCGGCATGCCGATGCTGCCGCTGCCCCATGGCCACAGCCCGGCGATGGCGCGGAAGAACAGCGTCTTGCCGGCGCGCGGGTCGCCGGTGATCATGACGCGCTCGCCGGGGCGTATCTCGACCTCCGGCTCGGCAAGCCTTGTGCAGCCGTCCGGCGAAGCGACCTCCAGCCTCTCGAAGGTCAGCGTGCCGCCGGCGTTCTCGGTAAAGGTGATGCGCTTTTCGGTGTCGTGGAAAACGTCGGTCTCGGCAAGCGCGATGCGGAAATCGGCGACGCGCATCAGCGTCGCCCGCCAGTCGGCGATGCCGCCTATGTTGTTGATGAACCAGCGCAGCGAGGAATGGACCTGGTTGAAGGCCCCAACCGCCATCATCAGCCCGCCGAAGCTGATGTCGCCGGCGAAATAGACCGGCGCCGCCACCAGGATCGGCGCCACCACGGTTATCCAGCCATAGGTGTCGGTGACCCAGGAGAGATTGATCTGGGCGCCGTAGATGCGCCGCATGGCGCCGAGCACCATGCCGAGGTCGAGCTCGAGCTGCCGCCTGGCGTCGGCCTCGCCATGCGCGAGCGCGATGGCGTCGACATTCTCGTTGACGCGGACCATCGACGACCTGAGCTCGGCCTCGCGCGTGTAGCGGTCGCTGTTGAAGCGGATCAGCGGCCGCCCGACCAGCCAGCTCAGCCATGAGGCGATGCCGGCATAGAGGATCGCCGCCCACACCATGTAGCCGGGGATCTCCAGCGCATGGCCGCCGATATGGAAAACGAAGCCGGAGGAGAGCTGCCAAAGCACGCCGATGAACGACACCAGCAGGATGAAGGACTGCAGCAGCCCGACGCCGAGATCGGTCGACAGGTCGGAGAGATGCCCGGCATCCTGCTGCATGCGCTGGTCCGGATTGACGCCGATTGCCCCGGCATGCGCCAGGCGGAAGGCGCGCGCCGGCCGCATCCACTCCTCGATCAGGTCGAGCGTCAGCGCCTGGCGCAGCTTCAGCCGGATCATCTGGTTGAGCCAGGTCTGGCCGACATTGAGCACCAGTAGCCCACCGGCGATGGCCGCGAAGACCATAAGCTGGTGCAGGAAACCCGGCAGGTCGCGCCGCGCCAGCGCATCGTAGAAGGGCTGGTTCCAGCGGTTGAGCAGCACCTGGCCGATCGCGGTCGCGATGATGACGGCGACGATGCCGAGGCAGGCCCAGACGAACTGCCTGCGCACCGGCGAGGATTTCAGCGCTTGCTTGATCGTCCTCACCTGGTCGCCGAGGCTGCTGACTTCGACAGACACGGCGGCAGGCGCCGGGCCGGCCTTGTCATCCGCTTGATCAGCCATTTCAGATATCCCTGCTTTCGGAAAAAGGTGCTGAAACCGGCGCGAGCGCGACCGGCATGTCCCTCAGGCCGCGAACCCGCCCCCGACAGATAGGATGAGGCAAGGCGCCGCCGCGATCACGAACGCGTCACTTGGGCTTGCGCCTGGTTCGCCGCCAGCCGCCCGAGCCTGGTGGCGCCTTGCGGCGTCAGCACCGGCACGAAAACGCGGCGCGAGGCGCGCTGCACGACCGGCACGCCCTGGTAGAGCCGCTTCTGCGCCTCGACCACGATGACGCCGGAAAAGATCGGCCAGAACCGCCGGCCGGCGCGCTCCAGCATGTTGTGGAAGCGCATCATGAAGCGCCGCGGCGACGGCGGGAAGAACAGCGCGTCGGACCATGCCGCCGGGGTGAAATTCGCCTCGCGCAGCAATTCGGTCAGCTGGCCGCGCGAGAACGGCCGGCCGTTGCCGAACGGCGTGTGCTCGAAACGCGCCCAGACGCCGCGCCGGTTGGGCACGACGATGACGACGCGGCCGGCGGGCGACAGCACGCGCCAGATCTCGTTCAGCGTCTCGCGCGGGTTCTCGACATGCTCGAGCGAATGGACAAGCAGCACACGGTCGATGCAGGAATCGACCAGCGGCAATTCCTCGTCGAAGACCAGCGCGGTCGCTGTCGGACCGGTCGCCGGCCAGACCACGGCGCCCTGCGTTGCCGGCATGAAGGCGAAGACCCGCTCGGCGTCGGCACCGAACCGCTCCAGCCACGGCAGGGTGTAGCCGAGCCCGACCAGCCGCTCGTTTGGCACGGCCGCCCAGATCGAGGACAGCGCCATGGTGATCGAGCGCTCGGCGAGGCGCCCCAGCGTGGTCGAATAGAAGGAACGGAGGTCGACGATATCGGAATGCATGGCCGGGACGGTAGCTTCGAAGCATTGCAAGTTCAACAAAGGCGGATGACATCGGCGCCCAAGCGCCCTATGTCTGCGGCGACAACTGCATCGGCCCGAAATCGGTTTCGATTTCGGAAAGCGCGATGCAGCAGATAAACAGCTTAGAGCGTCCTTTGTGCGTCCAATTGGACGCACGGCGCTTTGGTGGAGAGACGCGATGCCGGTCGAAATCGAACAGTTCATGTGCCGCAGCGACAATTTCGGCGTGCTGGTGCGTGACCCCACGAGCGGCCAGACCGCCATCATCGACGCACCAGAGGAGGCGCCGATTCTGGCCGCCATCCAGCGCACCGGCTGGACGCCGACGCTGATCCTGACCACTCACCACCATGTCGACCATGTCGAGGCCAATCTGGCGCTGAAGGAACGCTTCAAGCTGCGCATCATCGGGCCGGAAGCGGAAAAGGAGAAAATCCCCGGCATCGACGAGACGGTCGGCGAAGGCTCCGTCATCCACCTCGGCGAGGAACGGATCGACGTCATCGCCACGCCCGGCCACACCGCCGGCCATGTCTCCTACCATCTGCCGGCCTCGAAAGTCGCCTTCACCGCCGACACGCTGTTTGCGCTGGGCTGCGGCCGGCTGTTCGAGTGCAAGCCGCCGGTTATGTACGATTCGCTGAAGAAGCTGGCGGCGCTGCCGGCCGAGACGGTCGTCTATTGCGGCCATGAATACACCCTTTCCAACGCCCGCTTCGCGCTCACCGTCGATCCGACCAATTCGGCCCTGAAGGAACGCGCCGCCCGAATCGAGGCGCTGCGCGCCGACGACAAGCCGACGCTGCCGACGACGATCGGCGAGGAATTGTCGACCAATCCGTTCCTTCGCTGGCACGACCCGGCGATCCGCAAGCATCTCGGCATGGAGACGGCCACCGACGCCGAGGTGTTCGCCGATATCCGCAAGCGCAAGGACAATTTCTGAGCCCCGTGCTAGCTTCCGGCCGATGACCAGTGCCGCCGAAATCATCGCCACGCTCGGCCTGAAGCCGCACCCGGAGGGCGGCTGGTATGCCGAGACCTTTCGTGATGGCACCGGAGGCGCGCGCGGCCATTCGACAGCCATCTACTTCCTTCTGGAAGAGGATCAGCTCTCGGCCTGGCACCGGGTCACGGACGCGGCCGAGGTCTGGCACTTCCATGCCGGCGCGCCGCTGGCGCTGTCGATGCATGAGGAAGGCGGCGGCGTGATCGAGCAGGTGCTGGGCATCGCCCTTGCCGCCGGCGAGCGGCCGCAGATCGTGGTGCCGGCCGGCTGGTGGCAGTCGGCGCGCAGCCTCGGCGAATGGACGCTGGTCGGCTGCACCGTGGCGCCGGGCTTCGACTTCGCCGCCTTCGAGCTGGCCGAGCCGGGCTGGAAGCCGCAAGCATGATCCCGAAAAGTGGTTACCGGTTTTCGGAAAAGATCATGCGCGATCAACAACCCCTTAGCCGAGTAGAAAACCCAAGCTGATCGCCGCCTGCGCGGCGTAGTAAAGCGCCCAGACCGCGTAGCGCATCCAGGCGCGGTGCGGCGAGATGGCGGCGAGCAGGAATTTTTCGGCGGCGAGCAACCCGTCCGACGCCATGAACAGTATGGCGCCGCCGATCACCAGGCTATTGCTGGTGGTCAGCGCCGAAATCCCCATGGCGAGGATCGCCCCGACATAGATCGCGATCGGCAGGCGCAGGCTCGGGCCGACACGGCGCCAGAGCGCGGCCAGCATGACGATCGCAAATGCCGCCATGGCGAGCGCGATCGCGCCGCGCCAGGATTGGGCGCCGAGCACGTCCAGGCCGCCGCCGTTTTGCAGGAACAGCGGCACGTAAAGGACATGCGCCGTAAGAAAACTGGCCAGCCCGCCGAGGAAGGCCTTCTCGCCATCGCGCGACAGGAAGGCATCGCCGACGGCGCTGAGCGCGAGCGCCGCGACGAGCAGAAACGGGCCACCCTGCATGACGGCGAGCACCGCCAGCATGGCGACGGCAAGCGTCTTTGCCGCCGAGCGGGCGAGGCTCGGCGGCATGTTGAGCGTGAAAGCGTAGATCACCGCCGCCACCAGCGAGAACACCAGCGTCGCATTGGCGTTGGCGTCGATGCCGCCGGGAAACGGCATCATGCGTTTGCCTCACCCGTGGCCGCCTTGCGCAGCAACAGCGACTTCGCGGCAAGTGCCGCGCCGCCGGTGATGAGCACGCAGGCGGCGAGGATGCGCAGCGACGGCTCGGCGACGCCGGCAATGATCAGCACCAGCGTCGACAGCAGCGGCGCGGCGTAGCTGGCCGCGCCCAGCACCTGGATATTGCCGCGCTTGACGCCGATGTCCCAGGCGTAGAAGGCGGCCCCCACCGGCATCAGCCCGAGGCCGAGCACGGCCAGCCACTGGCCGATGCCGACGGGCAGCACCGTCTGCTCAAGCAGGAAGTGGCAGGCCAGCGAAAGCACAGACGTCGCCGCGCAGAACCAGGTGACGATCGAGGTCGGCACCGATGGGAAACGCCGCGACAACAGCGAATAGGACGACCACAGGAGGGCGCAAACACCGGCCATCGCGTAGCCGAAGGCATAGCGCGCGTCGAAGGCAAGGCCGCCGCCCTTGGTGACGATGAGGACCGTGCCTGCAAGGCCGAGCAGCGCGCCGACGACGTGGTTCCAGGCCAGCCGCTCGCCCGGCATCAGCGCCGAGCCCAGCACGATCAGCAGTGGCCACAGATAGGCGATCAGGCTCGCCTCCACCGCCGGCGCGTTGCGCAGCGCGGTGAAGTAGAAGAAATGGTAGCCGAACAGCCCGGCAATGCCGATCACCCAGACCTGCGGCGGGATCTTTTCGCTGCGGTCGGCGGCCGGCATCACCAGCCGCGCGGCGAGCCCGACGCAGGTGCCGATGGCGAAGGTGATGGCCGACAGCAGGAACGGCGGCACCTGGCCGGACGCGTCGGTCAACAGCGCCAGCAACGACCACATGGCGACCGCCGAGAAGCCGATCAATGTTGCGCGCCCCATGCCTGTCTCCGGCGGCGCGCAAACGCGCCTAGTTTATGGCTTCGAACCGTCCGGCGCTGATGGTCAGCGGACCGATCTGGGTCCCGACCGTGGCGCGGATCGGCGCATATACGCCGGTTTGGCCGAGCGGTGCAAACGTCACCATCATGCGGCTCCGGTCCTTGAGGAAATTCAGCGCCTTGCGGCCCTTGCGGTACCCCGCCACCGGCTCAAACCCCATTCGGCAGGTCACCGTGTCGCCCTTGTATCCGAGCACCGAGATCGACCCTTTCGAGGCATAGGTCAGCGTCAGATTGGCGCGCATCTCGCCATCGTAGAACTTGACCGTGCGCCCGCAGACCTGATCGAGGCTGTCGGCGTGGATGACGGTCGCCGCCATCGGATCGAGGACCGACTTCAGGTCGCCCGCGCCAAGCGGAACCCAGCTCTTGGGATCGCGCTTCTTCGGCGCCGGGACGACCTCGGTCGAGGTCACCGCGCCATTGGCGAAGCGGATGTCGACCACCGAGGCCTTCTTGCCAGACGTGTAATCGGCGCGGAAGGCCTGTGGCCGCATCTGCTTGCCTGAAATAGTGCCTTTGGACGAGACCGTGCCCTTGGTATCGTCGAACAGCTTGGCGAGGCCCGCCGCCGAGACAGTGCCGTTGATCGCGTAATTGTCGCCGTCATAGCGGCTCGAGAATGTCGCCCTGGCCACTGAAAGGCCGAGGAACGACACCGTATACTCGCCCTTGAAAGATTGTGGCGCGGCGGCGGCGAAACTTGCCGTTGGCAAGGCGACAGCCAGCAAGCAGGCGAAGGCATATGACAGACGAAGCACAGGGGGGCGAAGCATGGCGGTCCTCGATTTTCAGCCGGGAAACGGGCTATTCCTGGCTGGTATGTCCCTATGAGGCTGGCTTATAGGGTGAAATCCGGCCTTTATATGGAATATGGCTGGCTGGCCGGAGCTTGACGCGCCGGTGAAATGCCACTATGGAACGCCAACTTTTTCCATAAGGCCGCCTGACCGAGACCGCGCGCCGCCTGGCGCGGGTCGAATGGTTTGGCCGACCGAGAACTGAAGGTTAGAATCATGTCCCGCACCTGCGAGCTCACTGCCAAGGCAGTCCAGACCGGCAACAATGTGAGCCACGCCAACAACAAGACCAAGCGCCGCTTCCTGCCGAACCTGGTCAATGTGACGCTGATCTCCGAAGTGCTGAACCAGAATGTGCGCCTGCGCATTTCGGCCAACGCGCTGCGTTCGGTCGAGCACCGCGGCGGCCTCGACGCCTTCCTGGCCAAGGCCGACGCCAAGGAGCTGTCGCAGCGCGCTCGCCTCCTGAAGAAGCAGATCGCCAAGAAGCTCGCCGAGCAGGCCGCGGCTTAACAGTTTCTGGCGGGACACCGCCTTCGCAGGAGTGTCGTGCGGATTCGGCATGACATTCCGCTGGTTCCATTACCCAGGATAAAAAAATGAATTCCGTCTCGCGATATCTGCCCTTCGTGGCCGCCATGGCGCTCGTCGTCGTGGCCTCCAACATCCTCGTGCAGTTCCCGATGCAGGGTCAGATCGGCGGCCTGTCGCTGGCTGACATCTTGACCTGGGGCGCCTTCACCTACCCCTTCTCCTTCCTTGGCACCGACCTCGCCAACCGCCGCTATGGCCCGACCGTGGCGCGCAGGATCGTCTTTGTCGGCTTCATGACGGCGGTGATCTGCTCGATCCTCGTCCCGCCCTTCCTGTTCCGCCACGGCCTGATCGAATTCGAGACCGCCGCCGACCGGCTGGTGCGCATTGCCGCCGCCTCGGGCGCCGCCTTCCTCACCGCGCAACTGCTCGACGTCACCGTGTTCAACCGGCTGCGCCGGCAGAGCTGGTGGCGGGCGCCGATCGTCGGCACGCTGGTCGGCTCGGTGTTCGACACCGTCGTCTTCTTCGGCGTCGCCTTCTCCGCCGCTTTCGCCTTCGTCGGCCCGAACGACAGCTTCGCGCTGGAGGCGGCGCCGCTGCTGGGCGTGCTGCCGGTCGAGACCATGCGCTGGGTGTCCTGGGCGCTGGGCGACCTCTCGGTGAAGCTGATCATCGCCGTGGTGGCGCTGATCCCCTACCGGCTGCTCGCCGCCCGCTGGAGCCAGCCGGCGCTGGCGACGTAGCCATGATTCCAAAAAGTGGAATCAGGCATTGATCCCTTGGGTCCAGCTCGATTCGGCGAAGACACCGGACGGCGGGCAGGAATTGCGCCTGAAGCAGCGCGGTACTGAATTTTCCATCATGCTGGGCACCAACGAGCTGATGAACAGCCGTCTCAGCGGCTCCGAGCAGGCGCTTGCAAAACTCGCCTGCGAAAGGATCGCCGGTCACCAGCAGCCGAAAATCCTGATCGGCGGCCTGGGCATGGGCTTCACGCTACGCGCCGCCCTTGCCGAACTTGGTCCTGACGCAAGCGTCACCATCGCCGAACTGGTGCCGGCCGTCGTCGCCTGGGCGCGCGGTCCCATGGCCGGCATTTTCGACGGCTGCCTCGACGACCCACGCATCACCATCCAGGAAAGCGATGTCGGGCGCGTCATCGGCGCCGGGAAATCGGCCTGGGACGCCATCCTGCTCGATGTCGACAACGGCCCGGAAGGTATCGTCTACAAGGGCAACGACGCGCTCTACGGCGCCGCCGGCCTCGGCCAGGCACGCGCCGCGCTCCGCCCCGGCGGCGTACTGGCGGTGTGGGCGCCGGGCCCCGACAGCGGCTTTACGCGCCGCCCCCAGCCGGCGGGGGTCGCC
>NZ_RZOF01000259.1:0-9136 GCF_003998955.1 Mesorhizobium sp. M4B.F.Ca.ET.017.02.2.1
GTGCCCTTCAGTTCGACCACCAGCGGCACGCGGCCGTCGATCAGGTCGAGCGCCTGCTGCAGCGTCGGCACATGATCGGCCGTGCCGCCGACCTTGAGCGCCGAGAGCTCCGCCGCCGTGCGCTGCCAGACGAAGCCGTCCTCACCGGTCAGCCGCTTGAGATCGCCATCATGGATGATGACGGGAACGCGGTCCGACGAGAGATGCACGTCGCATTCGATCGCGTAGCCGCGCTCGGCGGCGGCTGCGAAGGCCGACAGCGTGTTCTCCCAGCGCGTCTTGTTCATGTCGTGGAAGCCGCGGTGGGCCACGGGCCGGGCGGTCAGCCAGGAAAGATCGGTCATGATGTCAGTCCGGCTCATTCGACTTCGAAGATCGCTTCGATTTCCACCGCCGCGTTGAGCGGCAGCGAGGCGGTACCCACGGCGGAGCGGGCGTGCTTGCCGTTTTCGCCCAGCACCGCGACCAGGAAATCGGAAGCGCCGTTGGCGACCAAATGCTGCTCGACGAAGTCGGGCGCCGAGGCGACGAAGACGGTGATCTTGACCAGGCGCCGGATCTTCCCGAGATCGCCGAGCGCTGCCTTGGCCTGCGCCAGGATGTTGATGGCGCAGTATTTTGCGGCTTCCTTGCCGGCCGCCGTATCGACATCGCGGCCGAGCAGGCCGCTCGCCTGCAGCTTGCCGTCCTTGAGCGGCAACTGCCCCGCCGTGAACAGCAGATTGCCGGTCCGGCAATAGGGCACGTAGTTGGCGGCCGGCGCGGCGGCGGCCGGAATCGTGACGCCGAGATCGCTTAGCCGCTTTTCGATTGTTTCACTCATCGTATTTCCCTATTGCTTGAAGACGCAGCGCGAGCCGGGCCGAAATTGCTATTTTTGCCTCGCTTCCGCCACGACTTTTTTTAAGCTGGACCATCTTTCCCTGCGGCCTGCCATCAGCCGCGACGATCGGAGCACCATATGCGCGCAAAGCGCCTAGCATTCCCTGCCATCCTTGTGCCAGCGCTGTTCCTGGTGGCTCCCGCCTTTGCCGTTCCGGCGCTGCAGGCGCATCGCGCGGTCTACGACCTGACCCTCAACAAGGCATCCGACCGCTCCGGCATAACCGGTATTTCGGGCCGCATGGTGTACGAGTTCAATGGCTCGCCTTGCGAAGGCTACACGGTGAAATTCCGCTTCGTCACCCAGATCGTCACCAACGACAACACGCGCCTGACCGATCAGCAGACGACCACTTTCGAGGATGCCGAAGGCAAGACGTTCTCCTTCGTCACCAAGTCCTTCGTCGACCAGAACCTCGACAAGGAGGTCAAGGGCATGGCGACCAGGGAGGCCAAGGGCCTCAAGGTCGACATCGACAAGCCCGAGAAGAACAGCCTGGAGCTCGCCGCCACCCAGTTCCCGACCCAGCATCTGGTGGAACTGATCGGCAAGGCCGAGAAGGGCGAGAGCTTCTATGAAACCAACCTGTTCGACGGGTCGGAAGACGCCAACAAGGTGATGACGACGACGGTCGTCGTCGGTAAGAAGACCGACGCCGACAAGACCGACCCGGAAGCGCCGGCGCTGGCCAAGCTCGCCGCCGACAAATACTGGCCGGTCGACATCGCCTATTTCGACGAAACCGACAAAAGCGGCGAGGAGGTGCCGGAGTACCGGATCAGCTTCAAGCTGCACGAAAACGGCATCACCCGCGACCTGGTCATGGACTATGGCGACTTCTCGATGACCGGCAAGCTGGTCAATCTGTCGCTGTTCGACCAGTCGAAACCCTGTCCCGCATCGAAATAGTCGAAGGCAAATCGACTCGCAGGGCCGTCGGCGCTGAAGAGGGAAGCGGCAGGCCTGATGGCGATCTATGTCGACGCGGCGATCTGGAAATGGGCCGGCCACCGCTGGTGCCATCTGATGGCCGACGACACCGACGAACTGCATCGCTTCGCCACCGAACTCGGCCTCAAGCGTTCGTCCTACCAGGGGCCGCCCAAGACATCGGCGCCGCACTATGACATAACCGGCTTCGAGCGCGACCGGGCCGTGCGGCTTGGCGCCATCGAATGCAGCCGCGAGGAGATCGTTGCGATCTTTCGCCGCGTGCGGGTGCCGAACGGGAAGATACGGCCATGACGCTGACGGCATTTCTGGCTTACTGCGCCGCGATCACGCTCGCCGCCGCCACGCCCGGCCCGGCAATGTTCGCGGTCATCACCAACGGCGTCTCGCGTGGCTTTGTCCGCGCCTTCATGGCCGGTGTCGGCATTGCCGCCGGCGACGCGGTGCTGGTGATCCTGGCGCTGCTCGGCCTGGTGGCGCTGGCCCAGACCTTCGAATGGGTGTTCCTCGTCCTGAAATATGCGGGCGCTGCCTATCTGGTGTTCCTCGGCATCAGGATGTGGCGCTCGGCGGCTGCCCATGCGGAGGCGGCGCAGGCACCCCAGGCGAGGCTCTCCCGCTCGTTTTTCCTTGGCGCCTCAATCGCGCTCGGCAACCCCAAGGCAATCCTGTTTCACGCCTCGATCATGCCGCTGATCCTCGACCTCGACACCATGACGTTCGCCGACGGGCTGCTGGTTGTCGCGGTCGTGATCAGCGTCAACATCGTCACCATGGGCGTCTACGCGGCACTCGCCGGGCGGGCCTCAGGCTGGTTCACGACGTCCAGGCGCATGCGGCTGATGAACAGGTTTGCCGGCGGCGCCATGATCGGCACGGGTGCGCTGATCGTCGCACGCTGATCGGCAGACGGCCGGGGCGCTTGCGTTTGTCGCGCATCCCCTCTATATGCGCGCTCATTCCACACACGGACTTTGGTGTCTGCCCGGGAGAAATCCGGCTGAAACCTCCGGTGGCGTTCGAGGACCACGGTCCGAAAATGCCTGTGTCCGTGGAGGCCAACCGGAAAGGAACTTGAGAATGGCTCTGCCTGATTTCAGCATGCGTCAGCTTTTGGAAGCTGGCATTCACTTCGGCCACCAGACCCACCGCTGGAACCCGAAGATGGCGCCCTACATCTACGGCGCCCGCAACAACATCCACATCATCGACCTGTCGCAGACGGTGCCGCTGCTGAACCAGGCGCTCAAGCAGGTGTCGGACACCGTCGCCAAGGGCGGCCGCGTGCTGTTCGTCGGCACCAAGCGCCAGGCGTCCGAAATCGTCGCCGACGCCGCGCAGCGCTCGGCCCAGTACTATGTCAACTCGCGTTGGCTCGGCGGCATGCTGACCAACTGGAAGACGATCTCGAACTCGATCCAGCGCCTGCGCAAGCTCGACGAGCTGCTGGCCGGCGAGGCCCAGGGCCTGACCAAGAAGGAACGCCTCAACCTCGACCGCGAGCGCGAGAAGCTCGACAAGGCGCTGGGCGGCATCAAGGACATGGGCTCGACGCCGGACCTGATGTTCGTCATCGACACCAACAAGGAAGCGATCGCCATCCTCGAGGCCAAGCGTCTCGGCATCCCGGTCGTCGCCATCATCGATTCGAACTGCGACCCGGACAAGATCGACTTCCCGATCCCCGGCAATGACGACGCGGCCCGCGCCATCCAGCTCTACTGCGACCTGATCGCCAAGGCTGCCATCGACGGCATCGCCCGCCAGCAGGGCGCGCTCGGCGTCGACATCGGCGCCTCGGTCGAGGCTCCGGTCGAGCCGGCGCTCGATGCTCCGGCGGCCGAGACCCCGGAAGCATAAATAGCGAAGGCCGGTTCCGGCCTTCATCTTTCCAATATCTTGGCGCGCTAAGCGCTGTCGCCGGGCGCATCATCGAGAATCGATGGTGCGTCGGCGCATTTGAAACAAAGAGGCGACAATGAGCATTTCGGCTGCACAGGTCAAAGAACTCCGCGACTTGACCGGCGCGGGCATGATGGACTGCAAGGCGGCGTTGAACGAGACCAACGGCAACATGGAAGAGGCCGTCGACTGGCTGCGCAAGAAGGGCATCTCCAAGGCCGACAAGAAGGCCGGCCGCACCGCCGCCGAGGGCCTGATCGGTGTCGATTCCGGCGTGCGCGAGGCTGCGGTCGTCGAGGTCAATTCCGAGACCGATTTCGTCGCCCGTAACGCTGCCTTCCAGGAAATCGTCGCCAACGTCGCCAAGGTGGCGCTCGCCTACGGCACCACCGAAGCGGTGGCCGCCGCCAAATATCCGGGCTCCGACAAGTCGGTCACCGAGACCATCAAGGACGCGGTCGGCACCATCGGCGAGAACATGGGCTTCCGTCGTTCGGCCAAGCTCAGCGTGCCGCACGGCGCGGTGGCGACCTATGTGCACAACGCCGTCGCCGACGGCCTCGGCAAGCTCGGCGTGCTGGTGGCGATCGAGACCACCGGCAACGAGCATGCCGCCAACGCCTTCGGCCGCCAGGTCGCCATGCACGTCGCCGCCACCAACCCGATGGCTCTGACCGCCGAGCAGATCGACCCGGCGGCCGTCGAGCGCGAGAAGGCGATCTTCTCCGACCAGGCGCGCCAGTCCGGCAAGCCGGAGGCGATCATCGAGAAGATGGTCGAAGGCCGTCTGCGCAAGTTCTACGAAGAGGTCGTGCTCCTCAAGCAGGCCTTCGTGCTCAATCCCGACATCACCGTCGAGAAGGCGCTGAAGGATGCCGAGAAGGAGATCGGCGCGCCGGCCAAGATCACTGCCTATCTGCGCTTCGCGCTCGGCGAAGGCATCGAGAAGGAAGAGACCGATTTCGCCGCGGAAGTCGCGGCAGCGGTCAAGAAATAGCCCGAAGCACAAGTAAGGCTACAGAGCTCAGGCAGCACGGCCGGGCGTCCGCGAGGATGCCCGGCCGATTTCTTGTGCGGTATCGATGAAGGCCCTGAGCTTCGGCGCCATCGACGCCCGGCGCGGGAAATAGAGGAACAGGCCGGGTTCCTCGATCGCCGATTGCGGCAGGATCTGCACGAGGCGGTCGGCGGCGATGTGAGCGCGCACCAGCGGCTCGAACACGTAGATGATGCCGACCCCGGCAAGCGCGAGGTCGATCGCGGCGAGCGAATCGGTGACGACTGCCGTGCCGTGCGTCTCCACCGAGACGTCCTTGCCGTCCTCGCTCAGGTCCCAGCGATAGAGCGCGCCGCTGCGCACGAGGCGGTAGCCGACGCAATTGTGGCTGGCGAGATCGGCCACGCTGGCGGGACGGCCGCGTTGTCCGACATAGGCCGGCGAAGCGGCCATCACGGCGCTGAATGGCGGCGTCAGCCGGACCGCCACCATGTCCTGCGCGATCATCTCGCCCAACCTGATGCCGGCGTCGAAACCTTCGCCAACTATGTCGACGAGGCCCTGATCGGCAAACAGCTCGACGGTCACGTCCGGATAGCGTTCCGCCATTGCCGCCACCACGGGCGTCACCGCCAGGGGGATGGCGATATGGGACACGTTGATCCTGAGCAGCCCGGCCGGACGGCCGCCGATGCCGCGGATGCGGTCCATGCGTTCGGCGATGTCCTGCAGGGCAGGGGCCGCCGTCTCGATCAATGCCTTGCCGGCCTCGGTCAGCGAGACGCTGCGCGTCGTGCGGGCGAACAGCGGCTGACCGATCCTCTCCTCGACAAGACGCACCGCATGGCTGACCGCCGACGGACTCATGCCGAGCTCCGCCGCGGCAAGCGCGAAGCCGCCGCGCCGCGCCACGGCGACGACGACTGGCAGATGGCTGAGCAGATCGCGATCCATTGCTGAACGATATCGCATAGTCATTGCGAACAATGCAATCTTATCGATTCTTGTACATAGGCCCACATTGTCGCCAGCACCATCGGCAGCGGGCTGATGTACGAGGAGAAGATGAAATGAATGCGTTGAAGCACGTCACTTTCGCGGCCGGCATTGCGCTGGCGCCGGTCGATGCCGGCGGAGCGGAATCGCCCGACTGGCGCGCGCTCGCCGATGAGCGCTCCGTCATCCGCATCGCCGACGCCATCGACCGCGCCGTCGACGCACAGGACTGGCCGCATGCCCGCAGTTACTTCGCAGATCGCGTCACTGTGGACTTCAGCAGCCTCTCCGGACAGCCGCCGGCCACCATCCCTTCCGACGAGCTGATCGGCACATGGTCGGCGAACCTCAAGGGGAGCAAGACCAGCCTGCACCTGCGCACCAACCACCAGGTGGCATTCGACGGCAATGGCGCCACCGTGTCGTCGAACGGCTACGCCTGGAACCGGATGGAAGGCAATGGCGACCCGCTCTGGGAAGTCTGGGGCACCTACGAACACCACCTGACCCGCACGCAAGCCGGCTGGAAAGTGGATGGGTTCACGTTCCGCATGACGCACGAGCGCGGCAACCCGTGGGTCAAGGCCACTCCCGGCCGCTGAAAGGCGGCGTCAATCTGGATCGGAACAACACCATGACTATGAGCTACTACACGCTCGGCAACAGCGGCCTTCGGGTAAGTCGTCTCGCACTCGGCACCATGACGTTCGGCACCGAATGGGGCTGGGGAGCCGACCGGGAAACCGCCCGCTCGATGTTCGACGCCTATGTCGAGGCAGGCGGCAATTTCTTCGATACCGCCGACCTCTATACCAATGGCACGAGCGAGACCTGGCTCGGCGAATTCGTCGCCGAGCGCGGGCTGCGCGACAAGGCCGTGATCGCCACCAAGTTCACCATGAACACCGAGCCCGGCAATCCGAACAGCGGCGGCAATGGCCGCAAGAACATCATGCGCGCGGTGGAGGCCTCGCTCAGGCGGCTCGGCACGGATTATATCGACCTCTACCTGCTTCACGTCTGGGACAGGCTGACGCCGGCCGAAGAGGTCATGCGCACGCTGGACGACCTGGTGCGCGCGGGCAAGGTGCGCCATATCGGTCTGTCGGACGTGCCGGCCTGGTATGCCGGCCGCGCCCAGGCGATTGCCGAATTGCGCGGCTACGAGCCGGTTTCGGCCTTGCAGCTCGAATATTCGCTCGTCGAACGTTCGATCGAGCATGAGTTCGTCCCCTTCGGCACGCGTCACGGGGCGGGCATCATGGTCTGGAGCCCGCTGGCCAGCGGCTTGCTCAGCGGCAAGTATCGGCCGGCGCAGGCCGGAAATGCCGGCCGGCTCGATGGGTTTCGCAACACCACCCATCCGGGGTTCCAGAAATTCACCGAGCACAACTGGAAGATCGTGGGGGAGCTCGAAAAGGTTGCCGCCGACCTCGGCCGCAGCATGCCGCAGGTGGCGCTCAACTGGGTGGCGACGCAGCCGGGGATCGCCTCGGTCATCCTCGGCGCCACGAAGCTCGGCCAGCTGCAGGACAATCTCGGCGCGCTGGATTTTTCGATTCCCGCCGATCTTCGCGGCAGGCTGGACGAGGCGAGCCGGTCCCCCGCGCCATTCCCCTATTCCTATTTCGGTTTCGAGATACAGGGCCGCGTCACTGGCGGCGCCACGACAGGCGACAAACCTGCGGGCTATGCGTCGCCGGTGCTCATCGAAGGCGAAGCCGTCAGCGTTGCCAGCGACTGATTGGCCGCAGCCGGCGGGCGGGGATTGCGCAGGGGCGCCGCGTGACATCGCGGCGCCCTTCGTGTATCGGAACTCGCATCGCGCCGCTGTTTTGGCGCGGCGCCTGCGCGAGGGCGGCCACCCCAGGCGCATCACACGCACAATGACGAGGTTCAGATGACGGCGAAGCCCCTCTACCGACGTGTCTTGCTGAAAGCGTCGGGCGAAGCGTTGATGGGCGAGCAGCATTTCGGCATCGATGTGTCGGTCGTCGACCGCATCGCCGCCGATATCGCCGAGGCGCGCGCGATGGGCATCGAGGTTGGTGTCGTCATCGGCGGCGGCAACATCTTTCGCGGCGTGGCGGTTGCGTCCAAGGGCGGCGATCGCGTCACCGGCGACCACATGGGCATGCTTGCCACCGTCATCAACTCGCTGGCGCTGCGCACCTCGCTGAATAAGATCGGCGTCGAGGCCGTGGTGCTGTCGGCAATCGCCATGCCGGAGCTTTGCGAGAGCTTCTCCCAGCGCCAGGCCACTGCCTACATGAATCAGGGCAAGGTCGTCATCTTCGCCGGCGGCACCGGCAACCCGTTCTTCACCACCGATTCGGCCGCGGCGCTGCGCGCCGCCGAAATCGGCGCCGACGCGCTGTTCAAGGGCACCCAGGTGGATGGCGTCTACTCCGCCGATCCCAAGAAGGACCCCAACGCGACCCGCTTCGAGCGCATCAGCCATGCCGAAGTGATCAAACGCGGGCTTTCGATCATGGATACGGCAGCGATTGCACTTGCGCGCGAAAACAACATTCCGATAATCGTCTATTCGATCCACGAGAAGGGTGGTTTTGGCGAGATTCTGAGGGGCGGCGGCCGCTGCACGGTCGTTGCGGACGATTGATCCGGAGCGTAATCCGAACCGGAAGCCCGCTAATGAAAGCGACAGCCGGTTTTCGGAACGAGGCTCGAGCACGGGGCCGTTGCCCTGAACAGTGAACCCGGCAAACGGGTCGAGGAGACGATGATGAGTGGTGAGTTCGACGACCTCAAGCGGCGCATGGACGGGGCGATCGCCGCGTTCCGGCATGATCTGGCCTCGCTGCGCACCGGGCGCGCGTCCAGCAACCTGCTCGACGCGATCCAGGTCCAGGCTTACGGCACCTCGATGCCGATCAACCAGGTGGCGAACGTATCCGTGCCAGAGCCGCGCATGCTTTCGGTGTCGGTCTGGGACAAGGCGATGGTCGGCGCCGTCGACCGTGCGATCCGCGAATCCAATCTCGGCTTCAACCCGATCGTCGACGGCACCAATCTCAGGATCCCGCTGCCCGAACTCAACGAGCAGCGCCGCAAGGAACTGGTCAAGATTTCGCACGGCTATGCCGAGAATGCCCGCGTCGCTGTCCGCCATGTCCGCCGTGACGGCATGGATTTCCTCAAGAAGGCCGAAAAGGACGGCAATATCGGCGAGGACGACCACCGCAAGCGTTCCGACCAGGTGCAGAAACTGACCGATGAGATGATCAGCACCATCGACCATCTGCTTTCCGATAAGGAAGCTGAAATCATGCAGGTTTAGGGTCGGTCCTTCACCGGCCCGAAAGCGAGACCATGGCAACGCCCGCGCATGTCGCGATCATCATGGATGGAAATGGACGCTGGGCCAAGGCGCGCGGCATGCCGCG
>NZ_RZOF01000025.1:0-33671 GCF_003998955.1 Mesorhizobium sp. M4B.F.Ca.ET.017.02.2.1
ACTTTACTGCGACGCGCGCGGCACGACGCTCAGGCTGTCGCCCGGCATGGTCACGACGAGCGCGGCGGTCGATGCGCTGATCGCGGGGCTGCGGGAGCAGATCGGCTCGCGCCAGCGCCGCGCATCCTGATTTCAGGCGCCGCCTCGCCTGCGGCGTCCGGGAGCTGGACGCCGAAAGGGGCGGAAGAGGAAATGCGCCACGCGAAGTGGCCGAACCAGAGGGAAGCAACATGTTCAAACGTCTAGGACTGATTGGCGTGGTCATCGCTGCCGGCGTCGCCTTCGCCGCGCCCGCCTTCGCCGACAAGATCATGGTCGGCGCCTACCCGGCCAACCCGCCATGGGAATACAAGACCGATTCCGGCGGCTTCGAGGGTTTTGAGGTCGATGTCGCCAACGACGTCGCCAAGCGCATCGGCGCCGAGGTCGAGTTCCAGGATCTCGGCTTCCAGGCGCTGTTCGCGGCGACCGCTTCCGGCCGCATCGACTTTGCCGTGTCGTCGATCTCGATCACCAAGGAGCGCCTGCAGAACCAGGGCTTCACCCAGGCCTATTACGACAGCGACGGCACCATCGTCGGCAAGGCGGACTCGACCATCAAGTCGCTCGACGACTTGAAAGGCAAGACCATAGGCGTCATCGCCGGCTCGACCGGCGAGGCCTATATGAAGGAGAACGCCGGCAAGCTCGGCGTCGCCGAAACCAAGAGCTACAACGCCCAGCAGGACCTGCTGCTCGACGTGCAGAACGGCCGCATCGACGGCGGCGCCGGCGAGCTCGCCGGCTTCATGTTCGCCATCAAGCAGATGCCGGCGCTGAAGATCCTGGTGCGCATTCCGACCGGCGAGCGCTTCGCCATGATGACCAAGAAGGGCCACCCGCTGCTCGAAAAGGTCAACGACGCCATCACCGCGATGAAGAAGGACGGCACGATGGCCGCGATCCACAAGAAGTGGTTCGGCGTCGATCCGGAAGCCGGCACCAGCACGGTGACGCCGGGGCCGATCCCGCAATAGGGCCAGCAGTCGCAAACTCGCACGAGAGCGCCGGTCACGGCCGGCGCTCTCGCTTCGACCATTCGGATCCGCCTGCGCGGCGGGCCGCGTCTAACGGGTGACGCCGATGGAGCTGATCGACACCTTCTTCAACTGGGGCATCCTCGTCCGATCGTTTCCGATCCTCATCCGCGGGCTCGGCAACACCATCCTGCTCGGCTGCGCCGCAATCGTCTTCGGCACCATTGCCGGGCTGGCGATATGCCTGATGCGGCTCTATGCGCCGAAGCCGCTGAGGCGGCTGGCGATCCTCTACATCGACATCTTCCGCGCGCTGCCCATCCTGGTGGTGCTGATCCTGATCTATTACGCCCTGCCCTTCGTCGGCATCCGCCTGTCGTCCTTCGTGTCGGCGGCCCTTGCCTTGTCATTGGTGCTTGCCGCCTTCACGGCGGAAGTCTGCCGCGCCGGCATCGAGAACATTCCCAAGGGCCAGTTCGAGGCTGCCGCAGCGCTCGGCCTGCCGTTCTGGGTCGCCATGCGCAAGGTGATCCTGCCGCAGGCGATCCGCGTCGTCATCCCGCCGCTGACCAGCAACTGCGTCTCGGTGTTCAAGGACACCGCGCTGGCCTCAGTGGTGGCGATGCCCGACCTTCTGAAGCAGGCCACCGACGCGCAGGCGCTGATGGCCAATCCGACGCCGCTGATCGGCGCCGCAATCATCTATCTCGCCTTCCTGTGGCCGCTGGTGCGGCTGGTCGGCTACCTCGAAGAGCGCGGCAAGGCCCGGTCCGGCGCGCACTGATCCCACCCCGAACGGCATCGATGTACTGAAGGAGACGTCCGTGAACCAACACCATATCTCGAAGGCACAGGACGGCGCCGCTTCGTTCCCGGTCGAAAAGATCCGCGCCATGTTCCCGGCGCTCAGCCAAGCGGGCGAGTTCATCTTCATGGACAATGCCGCCGGCGCGCAGATCCCGCAAAGCGTGCTCGACGCGGTGACCAACCATCTGGTCGGGCACAATGTGCAGCGCGGCGGCCGTTATAGCCGCAGCGTCACCGTCGACCGGTCGGTCGCCGAGGCACGCGACAGCGTGGCGCTTTTGATCAACGCCTACAGTCCGTCGGAAATCTGCTTCGGCATGAACGCCACCTCATTCATCCGCCTGGTCAGCCTCGGCATCGGCCAGATGCTTTCGGAACGCGACGAGATCGTCGTCACCGACATGGACCATGACGCCAACATCGCCACATGGCTGGCGCTGGAGCAGGCCGGGGCGAGGTTCAAATGGTGGCGCATGCGCGAGGACGGCAATCTGCATGTCGACGATCTCAAGCCGCTGCTGTCGGAGCGCACCCGCCTCGTCGCCTGCACGGTGACCGCGCATTCGATCGGCTCGATCGTCGATGTCGCCTCGGTGGCGAAGATCGCCCATGCGGCGGGCGCCGAGGTGTTCCTCGACTGCGTCCATTACGGCCCGCACGGTCTGATCGACGTGCAGGCCTGGGACTGCGACTACCTCGTCTGCTCCGGCTACAAGAATTTCTCGCCGCATATGGGCTTTCTCTGGGGCCGCTTCGAGACGCTGAAGCGGCTGCCGACTTTCCGCGAGGATTTCATCCCCGACGAGCCGCCCTACAAGGTCGAGGCCGGCACCTTCATCTACGAGAACGTCTCGGGCATGGACGCGGCGGTGCGTTATCTGGAATCGGTCGGCCGCAATTTCCTGGCCGAGAACAACCGCTCGCGCCGCCACAACATCGTTGCCGGCATGAACGCCATCCGCGATTACGAGCTGATGCTGGCGCGCGAGATGCTGAAGGTGCTCAAAGACTGCGGCGCCACCATCTACGGCGTCGCCGACGAAGCGCGCCTGCATGAGCGGGTGCCGACCTTCTGCTTCAACATCGGCAAGCTGTCGCCGCAGCGGATCGTCGAGGAGATGGCCGAGCTGCAGATCGGCATCCGCGACGGCCACATGTATGCGCCGCGGTTGATGAAGCGGCTCAACCTGTCGATGGACAGCGGCGCCATCCGCGCCTCGCTGGTGCACTACAACACGGTTGAGGAAGTGCATCGCTTCGGCGAAGCGCTGCGGGCGATTGTCGCCAAGCTGTCGTGATCTGACGACCTTTGGTCCGAGCCTGCACAGGTCATCGGGAGGGGCTACCTCCGCGTCGTCATCCACGGACGGAGCAAGGAGCGAAGCGACGCGGCGCAGACCGAGGATGACGAAGGGACGTTTACGCCGCCTTCTTCTTGGCCAGCCTTGCCTTGATCGAACTGACGTCGGCGCGCGGCGTCGCGGCGAACAGCGTCTTGGTGTAGCTGTGCTTGGGGTCTGCAAAGACCTCGTCGCGCGGGCCGTATTCGACCGCCTCGCCGAAATACATCACCATGACGTCGTCGGCGATGTAGCGGACCACCGACAGGTCGTGACTGATGAAGACATAGGTGAGTTGGAACTCGTCCTGCAGGTCGGCGAGCAGATTGAGCACCTGCGCCTGCACCGAAAGGTCGAGCGCCGAGACCGGTTCGTCCAGCACCAGCAGGCTCGGATTCAGCATCAGCGCGCGGGCAATGGCGATGCGCTGGCGCTGGCCGCCGGAGAACATGTGCGGATAGCGGTTGTAGTGCTCGGGTCCGAGACCGACCTTCTTCAGCATCTTCATGGCCAGGTCGCGGCGTTCCTCGGCCGGCTTGTCGGTGTTGATCAGCAGCGGCTCGCCTAGCACGTCCCCGATCTTCTGGCGCGGGTTGAGGGAGCCATACGGATTCTGGAAGACGATCTGCACCTTGCGGCGCATCTCCTTCGACAAACCGTCCCTGGCGATATCGACCTTGTTGCCGTCGATGAACAATTCGCCCGATGTCGCCGGATCGATCAGCGTGATGATACGGGCGAGCGTGGACTTGCCGCAGCCGCTTTCGCCGACGATGGCAAGCGTCTTGCCCTTGTCGACGCTGAAGGAGACGCCCTTGACCGCATGCACCGTGCGCGCGCCGCGGAACAGGCCGCCACCGACATGGTAGTCGCGCACGATGTTCTTGCCTTCGACGACCCTGGTGCTCATGAGGCGGCTCCGGTACTTGCCCCCTGGGGCGCCGGTTCGAACAGCATGTCGGAGACGGTCGGCAAGCGGTCGCCGACGGCGTTCTCGGGCAGCGCCGAGAGCAGCGCGCGCGTGTAGTTGCTCTTCGGGCTCTCGAACAGCGACAGCACGTCGGCCTCTTCCATCTTGCGGCCCTTGTACTGGACAATGACGCGGTCGGCGGTCTCGGCCACCACGCCCATATTGTGGGTGATCATGATCAGGCCCATGCCATATTTGGCCTGCAGCGAGACCAGCAGGTCGAGGATCTGCTTCTGGATGGTGACGTCGAGCGCCGTGGTCGGCTCGTCAGCGATCAAGAGCTTCGGATTGCAGGCAATGGCAATCGCGATCATGACGCGCTGGCACTGGCCGCCCGACATCTGGTGCGGGAAGGAGTTCAGCCGCTCCGCCGGCTCGGGAATGCCGACCTGCTTCAGCAGTTCGATGGCACGCGCCCGGCGCTGCGCCCGGTCCATGCCCATATGGAAGCGCAGCACTTCCTCGATCTGGAAACCGATGGTGAAGCACGGATTGAGGCTGGCCATCGGCTCCTGGAAGATCATCGACATGTCCTTGCCGACGATCTTGCGCCGCTCGGCAGGACTGAGCTTCAGGAGATCACGGCCGGCAAAACTCATGCGATCCGCGGTGACGGTGGCCGTCCAGGGCAGCAGCCCCATCACCGCCAGCATCGACACCGATTTGCCGGAGCCGGATTCGCCGACGATCGCCAGCACCTCGCGCTCGTCGACATGGAGCGAGACGCCGTCGACGGCGCGGAACGGGCCCGATGCGGTCTGGAACTCGACGACGAGATTCTGGATGTCGAGCAACGCCATCACGACCTCCTGAGCTTCGGATCGAGCGCGTCGCGCAGGCCGTCACCGATCAGGTTGATGGCAAGCACCGTGATCAGGATGGCCAGGCCCGGGAAGGTCACCACCCACCAGGCGCGCAGGATAAACTCGCGCGCCGAGGCGAGCATGGTGCCCCATTCGGGCGTCGGCGGCTGGGCGCCGAGGCCGAGGAAGCCGAGGGCGGCGGCTTCCAGGATGGCGTTGGAGAACGACAGCGTGCCCTGGACGATCAGCGGCGCCAGGCAGTTCGGCAGGATGGTGGCGAGCATCAGCCGGAGATGGCCCGCGCCGGCGACCTTGGCGGCCACGACATACTCCCGGCTCTTCTCGGCCATCACCGCGGCGCGCACCAGGCGGGCGAAATGCGGCTGCAGCACGAGCGAGATCGCCAGCATCGCATTGAACAGGCCGGGGCCGAGGATGGTGACCAGCACCAGTGCCAGGAGCAACGACGGGAAGGCGAGGATCAGGTCCATGACGCGCATGATCGCGACGTCGACCCAGCCACGGAAGTAGCCGGCCAGCAGGCCGAGCGTGATGCCGCCGGTGAGCGCCAAAGTCACCACCACCGCGCCGATCAGCAGCGAGAAGCGCGCGCCGTAGAGCAGGCGCGAGAGGATATCGCGGCCAACCGCATCGGTGCCGAGCAGATACTGGGCGCTGCCGCCGGCCTGCCAGGCCGGAGGCCTCAGAAACGCGGTCTTGTCCTGGACGTCGGGCGCATAGGGCGCGAGCAGCGGCGCGAAGAGCGCCGCCAGAACCAGGAGGATGAAGACGAACAGGCCGATGACGGCGCCGCGGTTCACCGAGAAATAGTGCCAGAAGGTCCTGAAGCCGGTGAGGCGGTCCGGGCTGCCGCTGGCCATCGGGGCGATTTCGGTCGACTGGCTCATCACGCGGCCCTGATGCGCGGGTTGATGACGGCATAGAGCACGTCGACGATCAGGTTCACGGCCATGACGATGAGGGCGATCAAAAGCAAGCCTGACTGCACGACGACGTAGTCGCGCTTGAAGATGGAATCGACCATCCACTTGCCGATGCCCGGCCAGGCGAAGATCGTCTCGGTGAGGATGGCGCCGGCAAGCAGCGTGCCGACCTGCAGGCCGATGGTGGTGACCACCGGGATCAGCGCGTTGCGCAAGGCATGCACGCCGATAACCCGCGCCGACGACAGGCCCTTGGCGCGCGCGGTGCGGACATAGTCCTCGCCCAGCACCTCGAGCATGGCCGAGCGCGTCTGGCGGGCGATCACCGCCAGCGGGATGGTGCCGAGCACGATCGCCGGCAGCACGAGGTGACTTAGCGCCGAGCGGAAGGCATCCCATTTGCCGTAGAGGATGCTGTCGATAGTCATGAAACCGGTGATCGGCTTGAAGAAGAACTGCAGGCCCATGCGGCCGGAGACCGGCGTCCAGCCGAGATAGCCGGAAAAGAAGATGATCAGCAACAGGCCCCACCAGAAGATCGGCATCGAATAGCCGACAAGGGCTGTGCCCATCAGCGACTGGTCGAACCACGAGCCGCGCTTGACGGCCGCGAAGATGCCGGCCGGGATGCCGAGCACCATGGCGAAGATCATGGCGAAGAACGACAGTTCCAGCGTTGCCGGGAAGAGCGTCTTGAACTCCTCGATAACCGGCCGCTTGGACGAGATGGAAACGCCGAAATCGCCGGTGGCGACCTCGCCGACATAGCGCGCATATTGCTGCCAGATCGGCAGATTGTAGCCGAACTGTTCCTTGAGCTCTTCGTAGCGCGCGGGCGTCACGCCATGCTCGCCGGCCATGGCGAGGATGGGATCGCCGGGCAGCAGCCTGACGAAGGCGAAGGCACAGATGGTGATGCCGACCAGCGTCGGGATCAGAAGTGCGATTTTGTTGAGAAGATATCGGAGCATCTTGAAAAAAGGGGCGGCGCCGAACGGCGCCGCCCGCTCTAGAGTTCTATTCGGCCTTGTCGGTGCCGTCGAAGCGGTGGATGCCGAGCGGGTCCATCATGAAGCCGCTGACATTCTTGCGCACGACCGCATAGACCTGGCTGTGCGCCAGAAGGAAGGCCGGGGCCTGCTTCTGGAAGACAACCTGCGCCTGCTCGTAGAGCTTGGTGCGCTCGGCCAGGTCGCTGGTCTTCTTGGCCTTCTGGATCAGGTCCTCGAAGTCCTTGTCGCACCAGCTGGAGTAGTTCGACACGCCAATCGCCGAGCAGGCGAAGAGGGTGGCGAAGAAGTTGTCCGGATCGCCATTGTCACCGGTCCAGCCGATCTGGAAGGCGCCGGGGCGTTCCTTCTTCTTGCCTTCCTCGCGGTACTTGGTCCACTCGTAGTTGACGATCTCGGCCTTGACGCCGACCTTGGCCCAATCGGCCTGGATCAGCTCGGCGGCGCGCTGGAAGTTCGGGTTGTACGGGCGAACGCGGTCGGAGGCCCAGAGCTGGATTTCCTTCAGCCCGGCGTCGGCCAGCACCTTCTTGGCGGCTTCCGGATCATAGGAATCGAACTTCACGTCCTTGTTCCACGACCACATGGTCGGCGGGATCAGGTTCTGGGCAGCCGTGGCGCCGGCATCCTGGAACAGCGACTTGATCAGCGCTTCCCGGTCGATCGCCTGGTTGAGCGCGTGGCGAACCTCGGGCTTGTCCAGCGGCGGGATCGTCGTGTTGTAGCTCATGTAGCCGATGTTCAGGCCGGCCTGGTCGAGCAGGGTGACGTCCTGGTTGGCCTTGATCGTGCCGATGTCGGCCGGGTTCGGATAGGGCGCGACGTCGCATTCGCCGGCCAGCACCTTCTGGATGCGCGCGGTGGCATCGGGCGTGATGGCGAAGACGAGATCGTCGATCTTTTCCTTGCCCTTGAAGTAATCCGGGTTGGCCGCGTAGCGGATGACCGAATCCAGCTGGTAGTCGACGAACTGGAACGGACCGGTGCCGATCGGCTTGGTCGAGAAGTCGGCCATCTTGCCGTCCTTCGCGAGTTGGTCGGCATATTCCTTCGACACGATCGAGGCGAAATCCATGCCGAGATTGGCCAGCATCGGCGCGTTCGGCTCGGTCAGCGTCAGCTTGACGGTCAGGTCATCGACCTTTTCCCACTTGGCGACGTATTTCGGCATGTCCATGCCGGTGTAGTAGTCCCAGGTCAGGTTCGGCAGATACTTCTCGCCGTTCCAGGGGTTTTCCTTGTTGAACTGGCGATCGAAGGAGAAGACGACGTCGTCGGCGTTGAGGTCGCGGGTCGGCTTGAAATAGTCAGTGGTCTGGAACTTCACGCCCGGATGCAGGTGGAAAGTATAGACCAGGCCGTCGTCCGAGATTTCCCACTTGTCGGCGAGGCCGGGCTCGATCTCGGTGCCGCCATGCTTGAATTCGACAAGGCGCGAATAGACCGTGCGCGAAGAAGCGTCGAAATCGTTACCGCCCGTCGTCGTACCCGGGTCGAAATTGGCCGGCGATGCTTCCGAGCAATAGACCAGCGTCTTGGCGTTGGCCACGCCACTGAGGACGCTTGCAGCCAGCAACGCGGCTGCAAAAGTCAGTTTCTTTTTCATTGAGCACTCCCTGATGTTCTGCCAAGCCCCTCTAGCAGGCTCGCGAAGCGCGCATATAAGCACCGTTTTTCTGGCTTTGGAACACCCCGTTTGCGTACCCCATGGGAAGCAGGAAAAGAATCCGAAATCTCCTAAAATGCCGAAAGAAATTAGCATGATTTTCCGCTCACGTTAATGTTAACGATCGCATTTTTTTATTGATCGGCGCCTTCGCGAAATCGGCGCGGCGCGGCTTCCTTCGCGCGGGCCGCTGTTCGGGAAGCTGCGTTCCGGGCGCGGGAGGACGCAAGGATTTCGACGGCAAATCTTTGGGCTTCTGCCGCAAGGGCAAGACTTGCACGGCCAAGGATAGTCGCAATACATAGACGGCACGCTGGATTTCTTGAGGAATCCGCAACCATTGCGGCGGAGGACGCTTCTGTCATTCAGAGGCGGCGCGGCACGAGTGAACGACGACGGGAGGGACAGGGTGGCGAAGGCAGTGAAAACCACGGCTCCGGCCAAGACGAAGGCCGCGTCAAAGCCGGCCGCCGGGTCCGGCAAGACGGCGCCTGCGGCGAAGGCAACGGCCAAGTCGAAGGCGGCCACCCCCGTGAAGCCCGCCGCAAAAGCCCCGGCCAAGGCCGCACCGGGAAAGGCCGCCAAGCCTGCCTCGACGAAAACTCCCGTCGCGACGAAAACTCCAGCCGCGGCCAAGCCGGTGCCGGCCAAATCCGCTGCGAAAAGGCCCGCTGCCGCAAAGCCTGCCGCGAAGGCAGTTGCGACAAAGGCGGTCCCGCCAAAGCCGGCCGTGAAACCGGCGCCGGCCAAGAGGTTGCCGAAGGCGCTGACGGAACTTGCCGCCGGCCTGCCGGAAAAGCCGTGGCTGTCGAGCTATTCGAAGAACATGCCAGCCGAGATCGGGCCCTTGCCCTACGGCTCGATCGGCGACTTCCTGGTCGGCGCCTGCAAGCAGTTTGCCGGCCAGCCGGCCTTCGTCTGCATGGGCAAGGCCATCACCTATGCCGAGCTCGAGCAGCAGTCGGCCGCCTTCGGCGCCTATCTGCAGTCGAAGGGCCTGCAGAAGGGGGCGCGCGTGGCGCTGATGATGCCCAACGTGCTGCAGTACCCGGTGGCGATGATGGCGGTGCTTCGCGCCGGCTTCACCGTGGTCAACGTCAACCCGCTCTATACGCCGCGCGAGCTCGAGCATCAGCTCAAGGATTCCGGCGCGCAGGCGATCGTCATCCTCGAGAATTTCGCCAACACGCTGCAGGCGGTGATCGCCAAGACCTCGGTCAAGCACGTCGTCGTCGCCGCCATGGGCGACATGCTCGGCGGCCTCAAGGGGACGCTCGTCAATTTCGTTGTGCGCCGGGTGAAGAAGCTGGTGCCGGCCTGGTCGCTGCCGGGCCACGTCAAGTTCAACGCCGCCCTGAAGGCCGGCGCCGGCCTCGCCTTCAAGCCTGCCAGCGTCAGCGCCGACGACATCGCCTTCCTGCAATATACCGGCGGCACCACCGGGATCTCGAAGGGCGCGACCCTCTTGCATTCCAATGTGCTTGCCAATGTCGCGCAGAACGCGCTCTGGCTGCAGGACGCCTATGCGGTGAAGCCGAAGCCAGCGCATCCCAATTTCATCTGCGCGCTGCCGCTCTACCATATCTTCGCGCTGACGGTGAACGCGCTGATGGGCATGCAGCAGGGCGCGCAGAATGTGCTCATCCCCAATCCGCGCGACATTCCAGGCTTCGTCAAGGAGCTGGAGAAATACCCGGTCCACATCTTCCCGGGCCTCAACACGCTGTTCAACGCGCTGCTCAACAATGAGGATTTCCGCAAGCTCGACTTCAAGCCGCTGATCCTGACGCTGGGCGGCGGCATGGCGGTGCAGAGGGGTGTGGCCGAACGCTGGAAGGCGCTGACCGGCTGTCCGGTCACCGAAGGCTACGGGCTTTCGGAAACCTCGCCGGTGGCGACCGCCAACAAATTCAGCGGCGGCGACTTCACCGGCACGATCGGCCTGCCGCTGCCGTCGACCGAGATCGCCATCCGCGACGACGACGGCAACAACGTGCCGCTCGGCGAAGTCGGCGAAATCTGCATCCGCGGGCCGCAGGTGATGGCGGGCTACTGGAACCGGCCGGACGAGACCGCCAAGGTGATGACTAAGGACGGATACTTCAAGTCCGGCGACATGGGCTTCATGGACGAGCGCGGCTATACGAAGATCGTCGACCGCAAGAAGGACATGATCCTGGTCTCCGGCTTCAACGTCTATCCGAACGAGCTGGAAGAGGTCGTTGCTCAGCATCCGGGCGTGCTCGAAGTGGCGGCGATCGGCGTGCCGGACGAGCATTCGGGCGAAGTGCCGAAGCTGTTCGTGGTCAGGAAGGATCCGGCGCTGACCCTCGAGACGCTGACCGCCTATTGCCGCGAGAACCTGACCGGCTACAAGCGGCCCAAATACATCGAGTTCCGCACCGAATTGCCGAAGACACCGGTGGGCAAGATCCTGCGGCGGGCGCTGCGGGGATAGGCACGAGCTTGAACGATCATCCTGCCGGCAAGGCGACGCCTACCCGTCCCGATCCGGCGGGGTTCATCAAGGCGAACATGCGCCTTGCGGCTGTCGCCGCGCTTCCGGAAATCCAGATCTTCAGCGCCCATCCCGGCAGCGGGCTGCGGCGGCTCGTCGATCCTGACGACGAAGACGCTGCCGCGCCAGAGCCGCAGCCGCCCTATTGGGCCTATGCCTGGGCCGGCGGCACCGTCCTTGCCCGCTATATTCTCGACCGGCCGCAAACGGTTGCGGGGCGCCGCGTACTCGATCTCGGCGCCGGCTCGGGCCTGGTCGGCATCGCCGCGGCGAAAGCTGGCGCGCGCGCGGTGATCGCCGCCGAGATCGACCGCAACGGCATCGTCGCGCTCGGCCTCAACGCGGCGGCGAACGGCGTCGCGATCACGGTGATCGGCGAAGACATCACCGCCGGGCCGCCACCGGCAGTCGACCTGGTGCTGGCCGGCGACGTGTTCTACGGGCATGAGGTGGCGAGGCGCGTGATCCCCTTCCTCGACCGCTGCCTTGCCACCGGCATCGAGGTGCTGGTCGGCGATCCGCGCCGCACCGACCTGCCGCTCACGCGGCTCAAACTTCTTGCCGAATATAGGGTGCCGGATTTCGGCGATGCCAAAGGCACGGCGTCGAGCCCGAGCGGGGTCTTCTCGTTCGAGGCGGTCAGATCGTCTCCTTGACCCTCGCGGCGAGGAAATCCGGCAGGTCGGCAACCGAGTTGAGCACGACATCGGCGATCGCCGACAGCGATTCACGCGTGCCTGTGCCGGAAAGCACGCCGACCGCCAGCCCGCAGCCGCCGGCCCGCGCCATTTCGAGATCGTGGCGATTGTCGCCGACCATGGCGATCTCGGCCGGCTTCAGCCCGGTCAGGTCGGAGAAGGCGAGGATGGTGTCCGGCGCCGGCTTCGGCCTGGCCACCGAATCATAGCCATAGGCGGCGTCGAAAAGCTGCGCCACGCCGAGCGTCACCAGCGTCTTTTCCGCGCCACTGGTCGAATCGTTGGTGGCGACGCCAAGCCGGTAGGATCGCCTGTGCAGGACGGCCAGCGTCTCGACGATGCCCGGCAGCGCCACCGCCATGCTGGAGCCTTGCACCGAGGTGATCTCGTTGAAACGGGCCACGGCAAGCATCTGGTCCTCCTCGGAGAGCCGCGGGAACCAGAGTTCGACGACGTCCATGTTGGTGCCGGAGGCGAAGATCGAATCGGGCTTGAAGCGCTTGCTGAGGAAATCGAAGCCGGCTGCCGCGAGCAGCCTGTCTGCCTTCCACCGGTCGCCCTCGGCGGCATCCATGGCCATGAAGTCGGCAATGCCGAGCCATGTCGCGTTGAAATCGACAAGCGTTCCGTCCTTGTCGAACAATATGCCTTTGATCTCCGCCAAGCCTGTCACTCCGATCCGCGCAATCGGTGAATGTGTCCCACCAGACCAGCAGTCGAGGCATCCCGCTTTGCGGCATTCTCCTTGCCTTCCACGACAGGCAGCAGGCCGGTTGCCAGTTCCTTGCCGAGTTCGACGCCCCACTGATCGAAGGAATTGATGTTGAACAGCGTGCCCTCGACGAAGACGCGATGCTCGTATAGCGCGACCAGGCGGCCGAAGGTGCGCGGATCGAGCTTGCGGTAGAGAATGGTCACAGAGGGGCGGTCGCCGGAGAAGACCCGGTGCGGGGCGATCCTGTCGACGTCGGCCGGCTTCATGCCCTTGGCCAGCATCTGCGCGCGAGCCTCCTCCAGCGTGCGGCCCTTCATGAAGGCCTCCGACTGCGCCAGGCAGTTGGCGAGCAGGAGATCGTGGTGATGCTTCAGCTCCGGCTCGTGGCCGACAGCGGCGGCGATGAATTCGACCGGAATGAAGTCCGTACCCTGGTGCAGCAGCTGGAAGAAGGCGTGCTGACCGTTGGTGCCGGGCTCGCCCCAGACCAGCGGGCCGGTGGGCGTGGTGACCGCGCCGCCATCCAGCGTCACGCTCTTGCCGTTCGATTCCATGTCGAGCTGTTGCAGATAGGCCGGCAGCCTGGAGAGCCGCTGGTCGTAAGGGATCACGGCGCGGGCCGGATATCGGCAGACGACCCGGTGCCACCAGCCGATCAGGCCCAGCAGCGCCGGCAGGTTCTTCTGCAGGGGTGCGGAGCGGAAGTGCTCGTCCATCTCGTGCGCGCCGTCGAGGACGGCGCGGAAATTGCGCGGGCCGATGGCGATCATCACCGGCAGGCCGATCGCGCTCCAGACCGAATAGCGGCCGCCGACCCAGTCCCAGAAGCCGAACACGCGATCGGACGCGATGCCGAACTTCGCCACCAGGTCGAGCGCGGTCGAGACGGCGGCGAAATGCTTGCCGACGGCTTCCTTGCCCAGCGCCTTCTCCACCCATCGGCGCGCCGTCTCGGCATTGGTCATCGTCTCGACCGTGGTGAAGGTCTTGGAGGCGACGATGAACAAAGTGGTTTCGGCCGACAGGTCCTTCAGCGTGTCGTGGATGTGGGCGCCGTCGATGTTGGAGACATAGTGCGCGCGCGGGCCGTCATGATAGGGCGCCAGCGCCAGCGTCGCCATCACCGGGCCGAGGTCGGAGCCGCCAATGCCGATGTTGACGATGTCGGTGATCTTCTTGCCGGTGGCGCCGGCCGCCTTGCCGGCGCGGATGGCATCGGCGAAGGCGCCCATGGCGTCCAGAACGGCGAGAACCTCGGCCTTAGTATCCTGGCCATCGACCACGACGCCCTTGCCGGTCAGGTTGCGAAGCGCAGTGTGCAGCACGGCGCGGCCTTCGGTGATATTGATCTTCTTGCCTTCGAACATGGCGGCGCGGCGACCCGCCAGATCGGCGGCTCCGGCGAGCTTCTCCAGCATCGCCATCGTGTCGGCATCGACCGCGCATTTCGACCAGTCAAGCAGGAGATCGCCGTCGGTGGCGGAAAACGTCGCGAAGCGTTTGGGATCAGCTGCGAAAGCTTCACGCATCGTGCCTTTGGCCGCCGCGCGATGTTCGCGCAAGGCGGCGACTTGCTTGTCGAAGGATGATTGATCCAATGCGGGCTCCTGGCGGGTTTTTGAACCTATCTTAACAGGCCGGATGTTTCCGGCGCATGTCGTCGCGACATTCTATCGAGCCGATTCCATTTCATTCAAGGGCGGCATTGCCGCACTGCATCACGCTTTGATGACGGACTGCATCACGCTTTTATGATGCCTTGCATTACCCGGCGACGGAGGATGCGACGACGCTGCGCGTCGCTCACCAACCGGCAGGCCGCGACGCAGGCGACGACGCTGCGCGTCGCGCAACGGATCACATTCGTGACCAATGGATCACTGGCATAAATCCCAGCGATCAGAAAAATTGATTGGCGCAACCCCTTGTGCCACCCCTACACTCGACTGGTCCAGCCAAACACAAAAAGCTGGCCATCGAGGAAACTCTTCCATGCCACAGCGCAACGACACGGCCATATGGTCCGGCCTGTTCCGGATTTCGGCTGAATCCGGCCAGACCCTGCAGGCGCAGATCCGCCAGGCGATCGTCGCCGCCATTCTGGACCGGCAGATCGCCGCTTCCATGCCGCTTCCTTCCTGCCGCATCCTGGCCGAAAAACTGGGCGTCGCCCGCGGCACGGTGGTGCTCGCCTTCCAGCAGCTCGTCGACCAGGGCTTTCTGGTGGCGCGCGAGCGGCGCGGCCATTTCGTCAATCCGGACGTGCTGGCCACCCCCGCCAAGCCGCACCAGAAGGCTCCCGACCAGCAGAACGAGATCGACTGGAAGGCGCGCCGGCAGATCGCCGCCAGCGACATGCCGCCGCCGGCCAAGCACGACAACTGGATCAAGTCGTCCTACCCCTTCGTCTACGGCCAGTTCGATCCGGCGCTGTTCCCGACGGCCGAATGGCGCGAATGCAACCGCATGGCGCTCGCCGTGCTGGAGATCCGCAACTGGGCATCCGACATGGTCGACCGCGACGATCCGCTCTTGATCGAGCAGATCCAGGCGCGGCTCTTGCCGCGGCGTGGCATCTTCGCCAATCCGGACGAGATCATCGTCACGCTCGGCGCGCAGAACGCGCTTTACATGCTCGCCTCGTTGCTGATGACCAAGGGCTCGAAGGTGGCGATGGAGGATCCGGGCTATCCCGACGCGCGCTCGATCTTCCGGCTTGCGGGCGCCGACATCCAACCGGTTCCGGTCGACCAGTCCGGCATCGTGACCTCTTCGATCCCGCAGGATTCCGGCTTCGTCTTCGTCACGCCCAGCCACCATTGCCCGACTATGGTGCCGTTGCCGGCCGAGCGCCGGCAGGACCTCCTGGCGCGGGCCAACCGCCACAACCAGATCATCATCGAGGATGGCTATGACAGCCAGTTGCTGGACGAGGCGCCGCAGCAGGCGCTGAAGAGCCTCGATCGCTCAGGCCGCGTCATCTATGTCGGCTCGATGTCGAAGACCCTGGCGCCGGGCCTCAGGCTTGGCTACATCGTCGCCTCGGCCGGGCTGATCGCCGAGTTGCGCGCGCTGCGCCGCTTCATGCTCAGGCACCCGCCGGCCAACAACCAGCGGGCGGTGGCGCTGTTCCTGTCGCTCGGCCATCACGAGGCGCTGGTGCGGCGCCTGTCCAGCGCCTTCGACGAGCGGCGCAAGCGTCTGGTCCATGCGATTTCCGCTTTCCTGCCCGAGTGGCGCTCGACCGACTCGGCCGGCGGCACATCGCTCTGGCTCGAGGGGCCGCGCGGCACCGACTCGCGGGGCCTCGCCGAAGCGGCCGCCTCGCGCAGCGTCATCATCGAACCCGGCGACCGCTTCTTCGACCGCACCGAAAAACCGTCGCGTTTCATGCGCTTGGGCATTTCCTCGATCGCGCTGCAACACATCGAGCCCGGCATTCGGGAACTCGCCACCGCGGCCGGCCGCAGACCCGCGGCCGCCTGATCATCAACTGACGCTGAATTCCCAAAGAGAGCCGGCCTTCGCCGGCTCTCTTTGCTTTAGCGCTCTGGCATATTCGACGGAGCTGGCTGGCTCATAGGCTGTGCCAATGCCGGCGGCATAGTCGAGCCATAAGGGGACGAAGCAGGGCCGATGGTGGACCAACCGCCGCGTCCCGCCTCGCAGCAAAAGGTGGAGTGCTTCCATGTCAGTGGCTCTTGAGAAGCAGGACGCTTCGGCCGACCAGCGGTCGCGGCGATCCGGCGGGCGCGAAGCGCGCCGTGCGATGCGGGCGGCACCGCTTGCCGACGACATCAGGCCGGTGCGGCCGGGCCTCGAAGGCGGCAGCTATGGGCCGCTCAGCGAAAACGACCGAGAGCGCATCCATGAGGCGGTGCTGACGCTGCTGGAAACGGTCGGCTTCGCCAACGCGATACCCTCCTGCATCGAGGCGCTGACCAGGGTTGGCGCGACCTATGGCGACGATGGCCGCATCCGCCTGCCGCGGGCGCTCGTCCTCGACACGATCAAGAATGCGGCCCGGCATTTCACCCTGCACGGCCAGGACCCCAAGCACGACATGGTAATCCAGGGCAAACGCGTGCATTACGGCACGGCGGGCGCGGCCGTGCATCTGGTCGACGTCGAGAAGCGCGAATACCGCGAGTCCCAATTGCAGGACATCTACGACGCCGCGCGCTTGGTCGACGGCCTCGACAACATCCATTTCTTCCAGCGCACCATGGTGCCGCGCGACATTCCCGATCCGCTGGAGATGGACTTCAACACGCTCTACGCCTGCGTGATGGGGACCGCCAAGCATGTCGGCACCTCGTTCACGGTGCGCGAGAACGTCAAGCCGGCGCTGGAGATGCTCTATGCGATCGCCGGCGGCGAGGAAAATTTCCGCGCACGCCCCTTTGTGTCGAATTCCAACTGCTTCGTCGTGCCGCCGATGAAGTTCGCCGAGGACGCCTGCGGCGTGCTCGAGGCCTGCGTCGAAGGCGGCATCCCGATCCTGCTTCTGTCGGCTGGCCAGGCCGGCGCCACGGCGCCGGCGGCGATTGCCGGGGCGGTGGTGCAGGCGGTCGCGGAAGTGCTGATGGGCCTGGTTTATGTCAACGCCATCAAGCCCGGCCATCCGGCGATCTTCGGGACCTGGCCGTTCGTCTCCGACCTTCGGACCGGCGCCATGTCCGGCGGCTCGGCCGAGCAGGCCGTGCTGACCGCCGCCTGCGCCCAGATGGCGCAATATTACGACCTGCCGGGCGGCTCGGCGGCCGGCATGACGGATTCGAAACTGCCCGACATCCAGTCCGGCTACGAGAAGGGCATCACCAATGTGATGGCCGGCCTCTCCGGCCTCAACCTGGTCTATGAGTCGGCCGGCATGCATGCCTCGCTGCTCGGCTTCTGCCTGGAAAGCCTGATCATCGACAACGACATGCTCGGACACTGCCTGCGCTGCGTGCGCGGCATCGAGGTGACCGACGAGGCGCTGTCGATCGACACCATCGCCGATGTCTGCCTGAAGGGCCCCGGCCACTATCTCGGCAACGAGCAGACGCTGAAACTGATGCAGACCGAATATTTCTATCCGGCCATCGGCGACCGCTTCTCGCCCAAGGAATGGAACGAGAAGGGCCGGCCCGACATCCTGCAAAGGGCGATCGCCGAGAAGAAGCGCGTGCTTGCCGAGCGCTTCCCGCGCCACGTGCCGAAAACGGTCGACGACAAATTGCGCGCCCGCTTCGGCGATATGATCAAGCTGCCGCGCGGCGGCATGGGCGGCTAGGCTGGGTAGAGCATCCTATTCGGCGCTTAGGCCGAAGCGCTCCACCACCTCGGCGCTGATCAGCTTTGCATGCAGCGCCATCAGCACGATCTGCGCATCGAGGCTGTCGCCGGCCTCGAGCGCTTCCTCGATGCGGCGCTCCGCGTCCAGCCTGCGCTCGCGGCCATTGGCCTGTTCGAACGTCTCTGGCCCGGCAACGCAATAGACGAACAGCTGCGCTAGCGAGGCGTAGGCCTGGGCCGGCGGCTCGTCCGGCCAGTGATCCTTCATCAGATTGACGATGGTGAGCTTGACGCCCTCCGGCACGAGCGCGGGATGGAGGTCGGCGCCGCGCAAGGCGGCATCGAGCGTCCGCAGATCGCCCGAGCGGCCGAACATGCCGAGGAAGCCTAGGGAAGAGCGCCGCTTCGTCATGGATGGTCCTGTCCGTTTGCCAGCATATGGCATCGCGCGCGCCGTTTTGCACAAGACGACGTATTGCCCAGAAGAGCCGGGCGCCTATCTGGCGGGGCTATGGTCACAATCTGATCTGGTTTCGCGGAGGCCACAGAGGGACCAGAGCAAATTCTGCGAGGAGTGCCATGAAGAAGACCTATCACGGCAGTTGCCATTGCGGCGCGGTGCATTTCCAGGCCGATCTCGACCTCGCAGAGGGCATTCGCAAATGCAATTGCAGCTTCTGCTGGAAACTTGGCTACCGCAAATCCTTCACCGCATACCAGGCGCTCAGGGTGACGGAAGGCAGTGACCGGATGCGGGACTACAAGGCAAGCCCGTCCAACTGGCCGGAAGGCGACATCAACCACTATATGTGCCCGAACTGCGGCGCGAATGTCTTCTCGCGCGGCTATCTCGATTTCATGGGCGGGAATTTCTGGGCTGTGAACGTCGCCTGCCTGGACGACGTCAGCGAGGAGGAACTCGCGTCCGCACCGATCATCTACGAGGACGGTAAACGCAACAGGCAGGACCAGGCGCCGGAGATCACCGGTTACCTGTAAGCACAGCGGGACAGCAGCCCTGGGTAAGCAAAAACGGCGGCTTGATCCATGATCAAGCCGCCGTTCGCGCGAGCGAGGTTGCCGGCGCTCAGTGGTTGTCGCGGGGCACACCCCTGGTGTGCGCGACATCCTGGTACTTCACTGCCGGCTTCAGCACCATGCCGGCGTCAAACTGGTCGACGATGCCGCGCTGGATCTCCTGCCACGGCGTCTGGTGCTGGGGATAATGGAAGCCGCCATTGCCCTGGAGCGCGGCGCGCCGCCTGGCGATCTCCTCGTCGCTGACGAGGATGTTGGCCGAGCCCTTCTTCAGGTCGATGCGGACGCGGTCACCGCTCTTGAGCAGCGCCAGGCCACCGCCTATCGCCGCCTCCGGCGAAGCGTTGAGGATCGAGGGCGAGCCCGACGTGCCCGACTGGCGGCCGTCGCCGATGCAGGCCAGCGAATGGATGCCCTTCTTGATGAGGTAGGCCGGCGGCTGCATGTTGACCACCTCGGCGCCGCCGGGATAGCCGACCGGGCCGGCGCCGCGCATGAACAGGATGGTGTGCTCGTCGATGCCTTGCGCCGGATCGTCGATGCGGGCGTGGTAGTCCTCCGGCCCGTCGAAGACCATGGCGTTGCCCTCGAAGGCTTCGGGATCCTTCGGGTTGGACAGATAGCGCTGGCGGAATTCCGGCGAGATGCCGCTGGTCTTCATGATCGCGGAGTCGAACAGGTTGCCCTTCAGGTTGATGAAGCCGGCATTGGCCTTCAACGGCTTGTCGACGCTGTGGATGACCTCCGGGTTTTCGTTGGCGGCATCGCGGCAATTGTCGCCGATCGACTTGCCGTTGGCGGTAACCGCATCCGGATGCGGCAAAAGCCCGCCCTTCAGCAGTTCGGCGACGACCGCCGGAACGCCGCCGGCGTGGTGATAGTCCTCGCCGAGATATTCGCCCGTCGGCTGCAGATTGACGATGAGCGGCACGTTGAGGCCGACCTTCTGCCAGTCGTCATTGTCGAGCGGCACGCCGAGGTGGCGGGCAATGGCGTTGAGGTGGATCGGCGCATTGGTCGAGCCGCCGATGGCCGAGTTGACGACGATGGCGTTCTCGAACGCCTGACGCGTCATGATGTCGGACGGCTTGAGGTCCTCATGCACCATGTCGACGATGCGCTTGCCGGTCTCGTAGGCGATCTGGCCGCGCTCGCGATAGGGCGCGGGGATGGCGGCCGAGCCCGGCAGTTGCATGCCGAGCGCCTCGGCCAGCGAGTTCATGGTGGTGGCGGTGCCCATGGTGTTGCAGTAGCCGGTCGACGGCGCCGAGGAGGCGACGATGTCCATGAACTCGTCGTAATTGATCTCGCCCGCCGACAGGCGCTGGCGCGATTCCCACACGATGGTGCCGGAGCCGGTGCGCTTGCCCTTGTGCCAGCCATTCAGCATCGGGCCGACCGACAGCGCGATGGCCGGGATGTTGACGGTGGCGGCGGCCATCAGCAGCGCCGGCGTTGTCTTGTCGCAGCCGATGGTCAGCACGACGCCGTCGAGCGGATAGCCGTAGAGCACCTCGACAAGGCCGAGATAGGCAAGGTTGCGGTCGAGCGCCGCGGTCGGGCGCTTGCCGGTCTCCTGGATCGGATGGCACGGGAACTCGAAGGGAATGCCGCCCATCGAGACGATGCCCTCGCGCACGCGCTTGGCGAGCTCGAGATGATGCCGGTTGCAGGGCGACAGATCCGAGCCGGTCTGGGCGATGCCGATCAGCGGCTTGCCCGACATCAGCTCGGCGCGCGTCAGTCCGTAGTTCAGGTAGCGCTCGAGATAGAGCGCGGTCATGCCCGGATTGTCGGGATTGTCGAACCACTCCTGCGAGCGAAATTTTTTCTTCTTGGTGGGGGCGCCGGCCATCGTGGTCTCCGTATTTGTATGACAAATCGATATGACAATGCGCGGATGCAGGCAAGGGGCACGCGCCATCCGAACCCGCACTTTGGTGCGATAGACATAAGTCTGCCCCTGCGCTAGGGCTTCCGGGCAGTCTTTCCGGGAGGTTCTTGATGGCTTTGGTGATCGAAGGCGAGGAACGGATTGCCGCACCCCTGCAAAAAGTATGGGAAGCGCTGAACGACCCGGACATTCTGAGGGGCAGCATCCCCGGCTGCCAGAGCCTGGAAAAGAAATCCGACACCGAAATGGCGGCAACCGTCGTGCTGAAGATCGGGCCGATCAAGGCGACGTTCAACGGCGAGGTCGTGCTCAAGAACCTCAAGCCTCCGCATTCCTACACCATCCAGGGCGAAGGCAAGGGCGGCATTGCCGGCTTCGCCAAGGGCGGCGCCGACGTGACGCTGACCGCCGACGGCGCCGACACGACGGTGCTCAAATATGCGGCCAAGGCCGATGTCGGCGGCAAGATCGCCCAACTCGGCAGCCGCCTGATCGAATCGACGTCGAAAAAGCTCGCCGGGCAGTTCTTCTCGACGTTCGGCGAGAAGGTCGGCGGCTGACCCTCGCGCCGAGGGATCACTCGAACACGATCGAGGGCACCGCGGCTTCCGCCGCGCCACGCTCCTCATTGACCCTGTCCCAGACCTTTGCCGCAATGTCGCGGTAGATCTTCGCCTCGGCGCCTTCCGGCTTCGAGACCACCACCGGCGCGCCGGCATCCGAGCTTTCGCGAATGCCCATTTCCAGCGGCACCTCGCCGAGGAAGGTGACGCCCAGCCGCTCGGCCTCGCGCCGCGCCCCGCCATGGCCGAAGATGTCGTAGCGCTTGCCGGTGTCGGGGGCGAGGAAATAGCTCATGTTCTCGACGATGCCGAGAAGCGGCACGTCGACCTTCCTGAACATGTTGAGGCCCTTGCGGGCATCGATCAGCGCCAGGTCCTGCGGCGTCGAGACAATGACGGCGCCGGCGAGCGGCACCTGCTGGGCCATGGTCAACTGAGCATCGCCGGTGCCGGGCGGCATGTCGACGACCAGCACGTCGAGCGGGCCCCATTCGACCTCGCGCAGCATCTGGGTCAGCGCCGACATCACCATCGGGCCGCGCCAGATCATCGGCGTTTCCTCATCGACGAGGAAGCCCATCGACATCACCTTCAGCCCATAGTTCTGCATCGGCTTCAGGATCTTGCCGTCGACCGTCTGCGGCCTGCCGTGGATGTTGAGCAGCCTTGGCATGGACGGGCCGTAAATATCGGCGTCGAGGACGCCGACCTTGAGGCCGTTGGCGGCAAGACCGAGCGCCAGGTTGACCGCTGTGGTCGACTTGCCGACGCCGCCCTTGCCGGAGGCCACCGCGATGATCGCGTCGATGCCGGGCACGCCGCGCTTGCCGTGGCTGTGCGATGCCGGCGCCTGCGGCACGGGGCGCTGCGGCGCGGCAGCCGGCGCCGGCCTCGGCGCGGGACGCGGCGGCACCGGCGCTTCCATGCCGCCGCCCTTCTTCTCCGCCGTCAGCGCCACGACGGCGCCGGCGACGCCCGGAATGGCATTGACCACGCGCTCGGCGGCGGCGCGCAGCGGCTCCATCTCCTGGGCGCGGGCGGCGGGCACGGTGATCGAGAAGAACACCTTCGAATCGGCAATGAAAATCTCCGAGACCAGGCCGAGGTCGACGATGTTGCCGGTGAAATCCGGCCCGTTGACCGTTTTCAGGCGCTCGATGACGGTTTCCTTGGTGACGGCCATGGTGTTTCCTCGGGGTTTTGGCGATGCAGATAGTGCAGTTTCCGGCAAGAACCAAGCCGTGGAGCAAAGGCTTGCCCGGCGTGCCACGGAAAACGACCGGCAGTGTCGGATTCGCCCGATGACGTTTCCCGGTCGACCGGCAGTTCAACGCCTGCCCATGGCCAATCGATCCACGGGCCCTATCTCGCTTGCCATGAGCGGCGACACAACAAATCCGGGAAGGAGACTGTCATGCTCGCAAACAGCAATGCAGCAGCCAATCTGGCGGTGAAAGACCTGGCGAGAGCCAAGACCTTTTATGAGGGAACGCTGGGCCTCAGGCAGGTGGACGACATGGCTGGCGAACTGGTCGTCTACAAAAGCGGTGACACAGTCATCAACGTCTATCATTCGGATTTCGCCGGAACCAACAAGGCAACGGCTGTGACCTGGAACGTCGGCGACGAGATCGCTCCTGTCGTCAAGTCGCTGAAATCGAAGGGCGTCGCCTTCGAGCACTATGAGATGCCCGGCCTGTCGCTGGACGGCGACATCCATGTCGGCGACGGCATGAAGGTCGCCTGGTTCAAGGATCCGGACGGCAACATATTGTGCCTCGCGGGCGAGTAGGTCTTTGCGCCCCGCTCCGCGTCAGCCCACCAGGCGCGTGGCGAAATAGGTGAGCGCCGAAATGGCGGCGGTGGCCGGCAGGGTGACGACCCAGGCGACGACGATGTTGCCGGCAATGCCCCAGCGCACGGCTGAGACACGGCGGGCGGCGCCGACGCCGATGATGGCGCCGGTGATGGTGTGCGTGGTCGAGACCGGAACGCCGAGCCAGGTGGCGGCGAACAGCGTGATGGCGCCGCCGGTCTCGGCGCAAAAGCCCTGCATCGGGTTCAGCCGGGTGATCTTCGAGCCCATCGTGTGGACGATGCGCCAGCCGCCGAACAAGGTGCCTAGCGCCAGCGCCGACTGACAGGTGATGACCACCCATAGCGGCACGTGGAAGGTGCCGCCGAGCATGCCTTGCGAATAGAGCAGCACGGCGATGATACCCATGGTCTTCTGCGCGTCGTTGCCGCCGTGGCCGAGCGAATAGAGCGAGGCGGAGAAGAACTGCAGGACACGGAAGCTGTTGTCGACGGCGAATGGCGTCTGGCGCACGAACAGCCAGGAGACGATGAGGACGAGCAGGAGCGCCAGCACGAAACCCGTCGCCGGCGAGAGCGCGATGGCCGCGACGGTCTTGCCGAGGCCCGACCAGACGATGGCGCTTGTGCCCGCCTTGGCGACGCCGGCGCCGACCAGCCCGCCGATCAGCGCATGCGAGCTGCTGGAGGGAATGCCGGCGATCCAGGTGACGATGTTCCAGACGATGGCGCCGACCAGCGCGGCAAAGATCACGGCCGGCGTGACGATGCTGGCGTCGACGATGCCCTTGCCCACCGTCTCGGCGACATGCAGGCCGAAGAACATGAAGGCGATGAAGTTGAAGAAGGCCGCCCAGAGCACCGCATAGTGCGGCCTCAGGACGCGCGTCGAGACGATGGTGGCGATCGAATTGGCGGCGTCGTGCAGGCCGTTCAGGAAATCGAAGAACAGCGCCACGGCAACGAGGCCAACCAGCAGGGGAAAGGTGATGGTGGCGTCCATCGCCTAAACGTTCTCGATCACGATGCCGCTGATCTCGTTGGCGACGTCCTCGAACCGGTCGACAACCTTCTCCAGCTCACCATAGATCTCGGAGCCGATCAGATAGGCCATCGGATCGCTGCGGCCGTGCCGTTTGAACAGATCCTTCAGCCCCTGCTCGTGCAGGTCGTCGGCGCGGCCCTCGGCGCGCATGACCTCCTCGGCAATGGCATTGAGGCGAACGCTGTGGGCGCCGACCTTGCCGAGCAGCGGGATCGCCTCGGCGACCAGCTTGGCGGCGTCGACGATGACGGCGCCCATCTCCTGCATCAGCGGGTCGAACTCGGTCTTCTCGAACAGCTTCACCGTCTTGACGGTCTTGTGCATCATGTCGATGGCGTCGTCCATCGACTGGATCAGGTCCTTGATGTCGCCGCGATCGAAGGGGGTGATGAAGGAGCGGCGCACGGCCAAAAGCACCTCGGCGGTGATGCGATCGGCCTCGTCCTCGAGATCGATGATCTTCTGGCTCCAGCGGTCGATGTCCTTGCCCTGCAGGAGCTGCTGCAGCGCCTCGGCGCCGCCGACCACCGTGCGGGAATGGCGTTCGAACAGGTCGAAGAAGCGATCTTCGCGCGGCAGCAGCTTGCGGAACCAGCCCAGCATGTCGATCTCCCGTCGTGTCTACACCCGTCACTGACATAACGCCGCAAGGCGCCCCGGGAAACAGTAAGCCGGCTGAAAAGATGTGGATGCCGGGCGACGGCAGATGCGACTTGCGGCGCAGGACAATTTCCCCGACCCTGCGCGGAACGCGCGGACAGAAGGTCCGCAACAGGCATCAAAGGCATGATCGACAAGCTGGAATTCTTCATCGCGCTCGCCAGGGAGGAACATTTCGGCCGGGCGGCGGAAGTGTGCGGCGTCACCCAGCCGACGCTGTCGGCGGGGATCAAGCAGTTGGAGGAACAGCTCGGCGTCATGCTGGTGCTGCGCGGCTCGCGCTTCCAGGGGCTGACGCCGGAAGGCAAGCAGGTGCTGGTGTGGGCGCGCCGCATCGTCGGCGACAGCCGCACCATGCGCGAGGAGATGCGCGCGGCCCGGCACGGCCTGTCCGGCCGCATCCGCATCGCCGCCATCCCGACAGCGCTCGCAATGGTGGCGCGGCTGACGACGCCGTTCCGGGCCAAGCATCCCGGCGTCACCTTCTCGGTGCTGTCGCGCACCTCGATCGAGGTGCTGTCGCTGCTCGGCAATTTCGACGTCGATGCCGGCATCACCTATCTCGACAACGAACCGCTCGGACGCGTGGTGAGCGTGCCGCTCTATGACGAGCGCTATCAGCTGATCACCGCGGTCGGAAATCCCTTTTCCGACCGCGACAAAGTGACGTGGGCGGAGATCAGCCAGCTGCCGCTCTGCCTGTTGACGCCCGACATGCAGAACCGCCGCATCATCGACCAGCATCTGGCAGAGGCCGGAGTGCAGGTGCGGCCGACGCTGGAATCGAATTCGATGATCGTGCTGTTTTCGCACATCCGCACCGGCAAATGGTCGTCGATCATGCCGCTCAACCTTGCGGAAACATTCGGCTTTTCCGAACCGATCAGGGCCATTCCGATCGTCGATCCGGACGCCAGCCACACGGTCGGCCTGGTGGCGGCGCCGGGCGAGCCGCACACGCCCTTGGTGCAGGCGCTGCTGGACGAGGCGATGACGCTTGCGGACGATTTCCGCGCCCATCGCTAGGCTAGACAATGCAGGTCGAGCGCGCTTGATAGAAAATTTCTATCAAGCAACGGGACAGCTTTATTGATTTCGGAGGTTTCCTCTGATTTCGTAAGGACTTAGCGATATTGCGCCGGGTGCGTGTCGTTGCCCCAAAACCGCTCTATATTTTGGGTGACACACATCGGGTCGCCACGACCAGGGAGGGCGCTGCATGCCAATGCAGCCTGCAAGTACCGAGATCGCATCGCGCGCAGCCGCGATCATAGATGAATTGAAGGACCTCGAAGGTCCGCTGCTGCCGATCCTGCACGAGATCCAGGAAGAATTCGGCCATGTGCCGCAGGCAGCGCTGCCGGTCATTGCCGACGGGCTGAACCTGTCCAGGGCAGAAGTGCACGGTGTCGTCACCTTCTACCATGATTTCCGCGCCCGCCCGGCCGGCCGGCATGTGCTCAAGCTGTGCCAGGCGGAAGCCTGCCAGTCGATGGGCTCGGATGCGGTCGCCGCCAAGGTCAAGCAATTGCTCGGCATCGGTTTCCACGAGACCACCCGCGACGGATCGGTTACACTGGAGCCGGTCTATTGCCTCGGGCTTTGCGCCTGTTCGCCGTCGGCGATGCTGGACGGGGAGGTGATCGGGCGGCTCGATGACGAGAAGATCGAAGAGATCGTCGCGGAGGTACGCTCATGATCCCGCGCATCTATATCCCCGGAGATTCCGGCGCGCTGGCACTCGGCGCCGAAAAGGTCGCCAAGGCGATCGAGAAGGAACTCGCGGAGCGCGGCGTCGAGGCCAAGATCGTGCGCAACGGCTCGCGCGGCGCCTATTTCCTGGAGCCGATGGTCGAGGTTGCGACGGCCGAGGGCCGCGTCGCCTACGGGCCGGTCAAGCCTTCCGACGTCAAGAGCCTGTTCGATAGCGGCTTCCTCAAGGGCGCGCCCCACAAGCGCTGGCTGGGCGCGCCGGACAAGATCCCCTTCCTCGCCAAGCAGACGCGGCTGACCTTCGCGCGCTGCGGCGTCATCGATCCGCTCTCGCTCGACAATTACAAGGCGCATGGCGGGCTGAAGGGCCTGCACAACGCCGTCGCCATGGCGCCCGCGGACATCGTCAAGCAGGTCACCGAATCCGGGCTGCGCGGCCGCGGCGGCGCCGGCTTCCCGACCGGCATCAAGTGGAAGACGGTGCTCGATACCGCTTCGGACCGCAAATACATCGTCTGCAACGCCGACGAGGGCGACAGCGCCACCTTCGCCGATCGCATGATCATGGAGGGTGACCCCTTCGTGCTGATCGAGGGCATGGCGATCGCCGGCATCGCCACCGGCGCGACCAAGGGTTTCGTCTATATCCGCTCGGAGTATCCGCATGCGGTGGCGACGATGAACAAGGCCGTCGAGATCGCCCGCAAGCACGGCGTGCTGGGCGTCAATGTGCTGGGCTCGCCCAACGCCTTCGACATGGAAATCCGCGTCGGCGCCGGCGCCTATGTCTGCGGCGAGGAAACCTCGCTTCTGAACAGCCTGGAAGGCAAGCGCGGCGTGGTGCGCGCCAAGCCGCCGCTGCCGGCAATCCAAGGCCTGTTCGGCAAGCCGACGGTGATCAACAACGTCATCAGCCTGGCCTCTGTGCCGATCATCATGGACAAGGGTGCGGCCTTCTACAAGGATTTCGGCATGGGCCGCTCGCGCGGCACGATCCCGATCCAGATTGCCGGCAACGTCAAGCATGGCGGCCTGTTCGAGACGGCCTTCGGCCTGACGCTGGGCGAGATCGTCGACGACATCGGCGGCGGCACGGCTTCGGGGCGTCCGGTGAAAGCGGTGCAGGTCGGCGGACCGCTCGGCGCCTATTTCCCGCGCGCGCTGTTCGACACGCCGTTCGACTATGAGGCCTTCGCCGCCAAGGACGGGCTGATCGGCCATGCCGGCCTCACCGTGTTCGACGACACCGCCGACATGCTGAAGCAGGCGCGCTTCGCCATGGAGTTCTGCGCCATCGAGAGCTGCGGCAAGTGTACGCCGTGCCGGATCGGGTCGACGCGAGGGGTGGAGGTTCTCGACAAGGTCGCCTCCGGCATCGAGGCGGAGAAGAACCTCGCTCTGGTCACCGACCTCTGCAACACGATGAAGTTCGGATCGCTGTGCGCGCTGGGCGGCTTCACGCCCTACCCGGTGATGAGCTCGATCACGCATTTCCCCGAGGATTTCCAGCCGGCGCCGACGCGCGTGGCGGCTGAATAGGAGCTGGCAGATGAACATCAAGGCCGACTTCCCATCGCTCATCGAAGAGATCGACTACGGCACCCCGGAGTCGAGGGCGGAAAAACAGATCACGCTGATCGTCGACGGCCGCAGCATCACGGTGCCGGAAGGCACCTCGATCATGCGCGCGGCGATGGAGGGCGGGGTCGAGATCCCGAAGCTCTGCGCCACCGACATGCTGGATTCGTTCGGCTCATGCCGCGTCTGCCTGGTCGAGATCGACGGACGCGGCGGCACGCCGGCTTCCTGCACGACGCCGGTCGGCGAAGGCATGGTGGTGCGCACGCAGTCCGAGCGGCTCGATGCGATCCGCCGCGGCGTCATGGAGCTCTACGTCTCCGACCATCCGACCGGCTGGAACGAGACGGCCGGCACCGGCGCCAGCGAATTCGACGTGGTGGCGAAGTCCGTCGGCCTGAGCGAGAACCGCTACGGCGTCGAGGGCCGCAACCACGTCAAGGAAGAGAACGGCGTCGCGCCAGGCCATGGCTCGCTGGCGGTCGACTACATCGCCCGCGACGAATCCAACCCCTATTTCACCTATGATCCGGCGCAGTGCATCGTCTGCTCGCGCTGCGTGCGCGCCTGTGAAGAGGTGCAAGGCACCTTCGCGCTGACCATCGAGGGCCGCGGTTTCGAATCGCGCATGGTCGCCGGCATGCACGAGGATTTCATCGCCTCCGAATGCGTGTCCTGCGGCGCCTGCGTGCAGGCCTGCCCGACCGACGCGTTGCGCGAGAAGACGGTGCTCGAGAAGGGCATGCCGGAGCGCTCGGCGGTCACCACCTGCGCCTACTGCGGCGTCGGCTGCTCGTTCAAGGCCGAAGTGAAGGGTGACGAGGTCATCCGCATGATGCCCTACAAGGACGGCAAGGCGAACCACGGCCATAGCTGCGTGAAGGGCCGCTTCGCCTATGGCTACGCCACCCACAAGGACCGCATCCTGTCGCCGATGATCCGCGACAAGATCTCCGATCCGTGGCGCGAGGTGAGCTGGGAAGAGGCGATCGCCCACACGGCCAAGGAATTCCGCCGCATCCAGTACCAGTACGGCCGCACCGCGATCGGCGGCATCACCTCCTCGCGCTGCACCAACGAGGAGACCTATCTCGTCCAGAAGCTGGTGCGGCAGGGCTTCCGCAACAACAATGTCGACACCTGCGCCCGCGTCTGCCACTCGCCGACCGGCTACGGGCTCGGCCAGACCTACGGCACCTCGGCCGGCACGCAGGATTTCGACTCGGTCGAATTCACCGACGTCGCCGTCGTCATCGGCGCCAATCCGGTTTCCGCCCACCCGGTGTTCGCCTCGCGGCTGAAGAAGCGCCTGCGCCAGGGCGCCAAGCTGATCGTGCTCGATCCGCGCCGCACCGAGATGGTCAAGTCGGCGCATATCGAAGCGGACTATCACCTGCCGCTGAAGCCCGGCACCAACGTTGCGGTGCTGACGGCGCTGGCGCATGTCATCGTCACCGAGGGCCTGTTCGACGAAGCCTTCATCCGCGAGCGCTGCGACTGGGCCGAGTTCCAGGACTGGGCGTCCTTCGTCGCCCTGCCGGAAAACAGCCCCGAGACCGTCGGCAAGCTGTCCGGCGTCGACCCCGAGCTGATCCGGGGTGCGGCGCGGCTCTACGCCAAGGGCGGCAATGGTGCGATCTACTACGGCCTCGGCGTCACCGAACACAGCCAGGGCTCGACCACGGTGATGGCGATCGCCAACCTCGCCATGGCCACTGGCAATATCGGCCGTCCGGGCGTCGGCGTGAACCCGCTGCGTGGCCAGAACAACGTGCAGGGCTCGTGCGACATGGGCTCCTTCCCGCATGAGCTGCCGGGCTATCGCCACATCTCAGGGGAAGCGGTGCGCGACATCTACGAGAGCCTGTGGGGCGTCAAGCTCGACGACGAACCGGGCTTGCGCATCCCCAACATGCTGGACGCCGCCGTCGACGGCTCGTTCAAGGGCATCTACATCCAGGGCGAGGACATCCTGCAGTCCGATCCCGATACCAAGCATGTCGCCGCTGGTCTCGCCGCGATGGAATGCGTCGTCGTGCACGACCTCTTCCTCAACGAGACGGCGAACTACGCGCATGTCTTCCTGCCGGGCTCGACCTTCCTCGAGAAGGACGGCACCTTCACCAACGCCGAGCGCCGCATCAACATGGTGCGCAAGGTGCTGGAACCGAAGGCGCGCTACGCCGACTGGGAGGCGACGCAGGAGCTTGCCCGCGCCATCGGGCTCGACTGGAACTACCAGCATCCGTCCGAGATCATGGACGAGATCGCCAAGACGACGCCAAGCTTCGCCAACGTCTCCTTCGAGATGCTCGACCGCGTCGGATCGGTGCAGTGGCCCTGCAACGACAAGGCGCCGCTCGGCACCCCGATCATGCATGTCGATGGCTTCGTGCGCGGCAAGGGCAAGTTCATCCGCACCGAATATGTGGCGACGGACGAACGGACCGGCCCGCGCTACCCGCTGCTGCTCACCACCGGCCGCATCCTGTCGCAGTACAATGTCGGCGCGCAGACCAGGCGCACCGAGAACGTGATGTGGCATGCCGAGGACCGGCTGGAACTCCATCCGCACGATGCCGAGAATCGCGGCATCCGCGAGGGCGACTGGGTGCGACTGGTGAGCCGTTCGGGCGAAACGACGCTGCGCGCGCTGATCACCGACCGCGTCTCGCCGGGCGTCGTCTACACGACCTTCCACCACCCGGACACCCAGGCGAACGTCATCACCACCGATTTCTCGGACTGGGCGACCAACTGTCCGGAATACAAGGTCACCGCCGTGCAGGTGGCGCCGTCCAACGGCCCGACCGACTGGCAGAAGGACTATAACGAGCAGGCGCGGCAGAGCCGCCGCATCGCTCCGCTGGAAGCGGCGGAGTAATTGTGTCGAGACATGGTCGACCCCCACTCCGTCGAGCTTCGCTCGACACCTCTCCCCCGATCGACGGGGGAGAGGAAAGGCGCGAGCCTTGGTCGGGAGTCGCCCTTCCTCTCCCTCCGGAGGGGGGAGAGGTGGCGCTGCGAAGCAGCGACGGAGTGGGGGAAGGCCCGGAAGAGCCATCGCCCGTTGAAGCAAGGTGCTTCCTAAGTGAGATAGCTGGCAGGCCAGAGGTTGGCGCCTCGTGACCCGCCCTCCTGTCTCTCAGACCTCTCGTCTCGCGCACCGCGCCAGCGGCACGACTGCGGCGAACCGCATGGTGCCGGAGGAGACGCCGGTGGCATTCTCCTATGCCGGCACCACCCATGCGGTGATGATGGCGAGCCCGGCCGATTTCGAGGATTTCGCGCTCGGCTTCTCGCTGACCGAAGGCATCGTTGCCGATCCGCAAGAGATCGAGGCGATCGAGGTCGAGGATCTCGGCGCCGGCATCGACATCCAGATCAGGCTGAAGGACAAGGCCAACACGCGCTTCCAGGCAAGGCGGCGCAGGCTCGCCGGGCCGGTCGGCTGCGGGCTGTGCGGCATCGAATCCATCGAGGAGGCGATGCGTTCGGTCGACGCGGTCGGTTCGTCAAAGCTTACGCTTGACGCCGACGACATCACCCGCTCGGTCAAGCTCCTGTCGAAGGTGCAGCCGCTGCATACCGAGACCGGCGCCGTGCACGCCGCCGGCTTCTACGTGCCGGGCAAGGGCGTCGTCATGGCGCGCGAGGATGTCGGCCGCCACAATGCGCTGGACAAGCTGGCCGGCGCGCTTGCCAAGGCCGGCATCGACGGCGCGACGGGCGCCGTCGTGGTCACGTCGCGAGTGTCGGTGGAGATGGTGCAGAAGACGGCCGCCATCGGTGCGGCCATCATCATCGCCGTTTCGGCGCCGACGGCACTTGCCATCCGCACAGCCGAGGCCGCCGGCATGACGCTGGTGGCGCTGGTGCGCGGCGAAGATTTCGATATTTTCACCCACCCCGACCGGGTGGTTTCCGGAGTTGCCAAGCATGTCGCATGACGAAGACCACATCACCAGCACCAGGGAAAAGCTGGTGCGCATGGCCAACCAGATCGCAACCTTCTTCGATTCCAAGCCGCGCGAGGAAGGCATCACCGGCGTCGCCGAGCACATCAACAAGTTCTGGGAACCGAGGATGCGGCGGCAGCTGTTCGAGATGCTCGACGACGGCACCGAGACGTTCAACGAGCTGGTAGTGGCCGCCTCGGCAAAGATCAAGCGGCCCAAGACGTCCGAACAGGCCGACACGAGCATCGGTTACACCGGGCCTGCGCAAGGCGGGAACGGTGCCTTGCACAAGTAACGCGGCCGTCGCTCCCGTTCACCAAAGACCTTATATTTTAGCTCTCTAAAGTTTGTCTGCCGCGGACGGCATAGCTCTGCTATGGTCGACGACAAGAAGTCGTCTGGCCGGCGGGGTGTTGCGTGAGGCCGATCGAGACCCGGTACGCCCGTAGCGGCGATGTGCGGATCGCCTATCAGGTGGTCGGCCAGGGCTCGTTCGATCTCGTCTTCGTGCCGGGCTTCATATCCAACCTCGACCTGCAGTGGGAGGATGAGGGCTACAGCCGTCTGCTGAAACGGCTTTCGGCCTTCTCGCGGCTGATCCTGTTCGACAAGCGCGGCACTGGCCCCTCCGACCGCGTCGACGGCCGCCACCTGCCCAGCCTCGAGACCCGCATGGACGACGTGCGCGCGGTGATGGACGCCGCCGGCAGTGGCCGCGCGGCGATCCTCGGCGCCTCGGAAGGGGCGCCGATGGCGATGCTGTTCGCGGCCACCTATCCGGAGCGGACACGGTCGCTGGTGCTTTATGGCGGCTATGCGAATTTCCACAGATGGGTGATGCCGCCAGAGCGTCTCGAGGCCTTCATCGAGACCGCGGAAACGGCGTGGGGGACCGGCGCCACGCTGCCCAATTTCGCGCCGGGCCGGATCGACGACCCGCATTTTTCGCAATGGTGGGCGCGGTTTGAGCGGCTGTCGGCGAGCCCGACGGCGGCGGCCGCGCTGGCCCGCATGAATGCCGGTGTCGACGTGCGCGGCATCCTCAGCACGATCAGCGCGCCGACGCTCCTGATCCATCGCCGCAACGATGTGCGGGTCGACCCCGAGGCGAGCCGCTTCCTTGCCCGCAAGATCCCCGGCGCCCGGCTGGTCGAGATAGCCGGGCGCGACCATCCGGTGTGGACCGGCGACGTCGACCGCGTGGCCGACCTGATCGAGGAGTTCCTGACCGGGGAACCGGCGGTGGCCGACACCGAGCGCGTGCTCGCCGCACTGCTGGTGACGCGCATCTACGACACCGCCAAGCTCGGCGATCGCATGTGGAGCGAGCGCAGCCAGCGCTTCCAGGAAACCTGGCGGCTGCTGGTTGGCCGCCATGGCGGGCGCGCCGCCGGCCCGCATGGCGAGTTGATGGTCTCGCGCTTCGACGGGCCGGGGCGCGCCATACGCTGCGCGGCGGCGCTGCGCGAGGCGGCGCAGCAGATCGGCGTGGCGAGCGCGCAAGGGGCGCATGTCGGCGAGATCGAGTTGCGCGGCCAGCCGGTCGGGCTCACGGCGCGCGTGACCCTGCAGCTTGCCAGCCATGCCGGGCGCGGCGACATCCTAGCCTCCCGGCTGGTTGCCGACCTCACCGTCGGCT
>NZ_RZOF01000260.1:0-9105 GCF_003998955.1 Mesorhizobium sp. M4B.F.Ca.ET.017.02.2.1
GCCCAGCACTGATCGGTCTCAACGCCGCTGCGGGTCTTCCAGGATCGTCTTCAGCGAAACCTTTGCCGAGCCCGGCTTCAGCGGCTTTTGCTGCGAAGCATCGGGCGCCCAGCCTGACAGCCATACAATCGAGAAGCTCGCCCTGATCCGGCCGTCGGGGTCGGAAAACCGCTCCGCGTAGATCTCGGCGGCGCGGGCGAGGAAATTTCGCGTGCCGGGCCGCCGGCTGCGGTCGACGAGCGCGCTGCTCTCGCCCATGGCTCTGAGATCGGCGAGCAGGTCGAACATGGTGTCGTAGCGGACCGTCACCGTCTCGACATCGGCGACCGGCAGCGCCAGGCCGGCGCGCTGCAGCAGCGCGCCGGCGTCGCGGACATCGGTGAAGGGAATGACGCGCGGGCTGGCGCCGCCGTAGAGCTCGGTCTCGGCGGCGAGCAGGCTCTCGCGCAATTCGGAAAGCGTGCCGGCGCCGGCCAGGGCGCCGAGGAAAAGCCCGTCTGGCCGCAGCGCCCGGCGGATCTGTGCCAGCATGCCGGGAATATCGTTCATCGCCTGCAACGACAGCAGCGAGACAACCAGATCGAGGCTCTCGGCCTCGAACGGCACCGTCTCCAGCGGCGCGACAAGGCCTGCCCTGTCTCCGAGGAAAGCCGCGTCCGCTTCGACGCGCGCGATCTCCGCCGCCTTGCCGCTTTCGGCGAGCACATCCGCTGCCGCCGGCGTCTGGCAAAACAGCGCGGCTGCCTTGCCGAAGCTGCGCTCGACGGCGCCGAGCCGGTCGGCAAGGTCATCGGCGACCCGCCGCATCAAGAAATCGGCGCCGCCCACGGTGTGGGCCAGGGCGCGGCGCTTGCGCGCCAGCCAGAGCGAGGTGTCGATGATAGGCTGCAACGGGCAGGTTCCTGTTTTCCGCGCTCCGATTATAGTGGAGCGGCGACGAAACCACGTGGCCGATCCAATGCCGAAGATCAAGGCCGTTGAACTCGGGACCATCGCGCGGCGGGCACTGGCCTTGCCGGCGCGCATCCTGTTTCCGCCGGTCTGCGCCGGCTGCCGGCGCCATGTCTCGCAGCCCGGCGTGCTGTGCGGGACCTGCTGGCCGAAGCTCAGGCTGCTGGAACGGCCCTGGTGCGCGGTGATGGGCACGCCGTTCACCCATGACATGGGCGAAGGCTTCCTCTCGGCCGAAGCGATCGCCGATCCGCCGCCCTTCGAACGGGCGCGGGCCGCGGTCGTCTATTCCGGCGTGGCGCGCCAGATGGTGCAAGGCCTGAAGTATCAGGACCGCACGGATCTGGCGCCATGGATGGCGCGCTGGATGCTGCGCGCCGGAGCCGAGCTGATCGCGGAGGCCGATCTCGTCGTGCCGGTGCCGTTGCACTGGCGGCGCTTCTTCCGGCGGCAGTTCAACCAGTCGGCCGAGCTGGCCAGGGCGGTATCGCACCTCAGCGGCCTGCCTTTCTCGCCTTCGGTGGTGAGGCGCGTGAAGCTCACCCGCCAGCAGGTCGGGCTGGAGCGGCAGGAGCGCGAGGACAATGTGCGCGCCGCCTTCCGCGTGCCGACCGAGGCGGAGATCGAGATTGCCGGCCGCCGGGTGCTGTTGATCGACGATGTCTACACCACCGGCGCGACAGTGAGGTCGGTGGCCAAGGCGCTGAAGAAGGGCGGCGCCGGAGCCGTCGACGTGCTGACCTTCGCGCGCGTTTTGCCGGGGGACTTTCGGGCCGACGAGTCCGCGACTATATAAAGCGAGAATTGTTGTTTTCGTGCATGTCGTTATCCCGGAAGCGCCACGCGCCTCCAGGCGCATGCATAGGCAGGATTGCTGGCTGATGATCGATGTGACGATCTATACCCGGATGATGTGCGGCTATTGCACCGCAGCCAAGCGGCTCCTCGACCGCAAGGGCGTCGCCTATACCGAGCATGATGCTTCCTTCTCGCCGGAACTGCGCCAGGAGATGATTTCCAGAGCGCATGGCCGTACCACGTTTCCGCAGATTTTCATCGGCGACACGCATGTCGGCGGATCCGACGACCTCCATGATCTGGAGGCGGAGGGCCGGCTCGATGTGTTGCTTGCCAACGGTTCGAGGGCTTGACCATGGGTGTTTTCAAGGCAGCGGCGGTGCAGATGCGTTCGGGCGAGAGCCCGGAGCGCAACGCGGTCGATCTGGAGCACCTCGTGCGCGAGGCGGCAGGCCTTGGCGCCAGCTATGTCCAGACCCCCGAGATGACCGGCGCGCTGGTGCGCGACAAGGAGGCGCGTGCCGCCTCCTTCACCTCCGAGGACAAGGACATCATCGTCTCGACCGCCAGGAAGCTGGCCAGGGAACTCGGCATTTTCCTGCACATCGGCTCGACCGCCATCCTGCGCGCCGACGGCAAGCTGGCAAACCGCGCCATGCTGTTCGCGCCGGATGGGGCGACGATCGCCAGCTACGACAAGATCCACATGTTCGACGTCGATCTCGACAATGGCGAGAGTTGGCGCGAATCCGCCGCTTACGAGCCGGGCACCGAAGCTGTCGTCGCCGAGATCGGCGGCGCGAAGCTCGGCTTTGCCGTCTGCTACGATTTGCGCTTCCCGCAGCTCTTCCGCGCCGAGGCGCTGGCCGGTGCCGACCTGTTGTCGGTGCCCGCCGCTTTCACCCGGCAGACCGGCGAGGCGCATTGGCATGTGCTGCTTCGGGCCCGCGCCATCGAGAATGGCGCCTATGTGATTGCCGCTGCCCAGGGCGGATTGCACGAGGACGGCCGCGAGACCTATGGCCATTCGCTGATCGTCGACCCGTGGGGCCGCATTGTCGCGGAAGCGGCGCACGACCAGCCGGCAGTGATCGTCGCCGAGATCGACCCGGCGCGGTCGCTTGCCGCGCGCAGGAAGATTCCCAATCTCAAGAATGCGCGCGAGTTCTCGGTCAATGCCGGCGAGGCGCCACGCCTCAGGGGTGCCGCCTCTTGATCCGTTTCTCCCTGATCTGCGAGCACGAGCACGAATTCGAGGCGTGGTTCCGGAGCAATGACGATTTCGACACCCAGAAGAAGCGCGGTTTCGTCGATTGCCCGAGCTGCGGTTCGCACAAGGTCGACAAGGCGCTGATGGCGCCGGCCGTCTCGACCGGGCGCAAGCAGGAAAAGATCGCGCTCGCCATGGGCGAAGCGCAGAAGCAGGCGTTGGCGCAGTTGAAGGCGATGGCCGAGAAGGTGCGCGAGAATGCCGACTATGTTGGCGACAAATTCGCCGAGGAAGCGCGCAAGATCCATTTCGGCGAGACCGATCCGCGCGGCATCTATGGCGAGGCGACGGTCGACGAGGCAAAGAGTCTGGTCGAGGATGGCGTCGAGTTCATGCCGATCCCCAGCTTTCCCGACGACCGCAACTGAGCATTCAGCTCAGGCTTCCGATCAGCTTTCCAAGCAGACTGGCCAGTGTCTCCCGCTCCGGCGCGGTCAGTCCGGCGAGGATTTCATGTTCGTTGGCGACATGGGCGGCGAGCGCCTCGTCGGTCAAGGCCAAACCCTTTTCGGTCAACCGCACCACCACGCCGCGGCGGTCGCTGGGATGCGGCGCGCGTTCGATCAAACCGGCCCTCTCCAACCGGTCCAGCCGGGCGGTCATGGCGCCCGAGGTGACCATCGTCGCCTCGTAGAGATCGGTCGGCGTCAAGGCGTAGGGCGTGCCGGAGCGGCGCAGGGTCGCCAGCACGTCGAACTCGCCTTGCTGCAATCCGAAGCGGGCAAACAGCGGCGCCAGCCGCTCGCGCGAGATCAGCGAGGCGGCTTCGTTCAACCGTCCGATCACGGCCATAGGCGAGACGTCCAGGTCCGGCCGTTCCCTTTGCCACTGCTCGATCGCCCTTGCCGCCCGATCCATCTATCTCACCGAAAAGTATCTTGACATAAAGAATCTTTGCACTATGTTATCGCAAAACACAATAGCGGCCAAGCGCCGCGATTGAACGACGGGACCATCCGATGAAACTTCTCTGGGATTCGGCGGCCGGCCTGCTGGTCGTCACCGGCGGCCTGCTCGGCCTGACGCTGCCGTTCGGCAAACTGGCGACGGCGGCCGGCGTTCCGGCCATGGTCTGGGCTTTCGTCATCTCGCTCGGCGCCGGCGGCGTGCTGTTGCTGGCGCTTCTGCTGCGCGGCGAACGCATCCGGTTGACGGCGCACAAATTACGCTATTTTTTCGTCACCGCCGCCGTGTCCTATGCGGTCCCCAATTTGCTGATGTTCTCGGCCATCCCGCATCTCGGAGCCGGTTACACCGGCATCATGTTCACGCTGTCACCCGTCGTCACGCTGGTGTTCTCGATCCTGCTCGGCGTCAGGCGGCCAAACCTGCTCGGTGTCGTCGGCATCGCGGTCGGCTTCGCCGGCGCGGTGATGGTGGCGGTCACGCGCGGCGAGGCCGGCCAGCCGGCCGAGTTCTTCTGGGTAGCGGTCGGATTGCTGATCCCGGTCAGCCTCGCTGCCGGCAACATCTACCGCACCGTCGACTGGCCCGAAGACACCGGTCCGATCGAACTTGCCGTCGGCAGCCATCTGGCCTCGGCGACGCTGCTGCTGGCCGGCATTCTGACGCTATTCGGCTGGCAGGCATTCGCTCCGCTCGGCGCGGTGCCGCTGGTGGTCGCCGGGCAGGTGGCGTCGGCCTCGGCGATGTTTGCCTTCTTCTTCCGCCTGCAGGCGGTCGGCGGTCCGGTCTATCTCAGCCAGATCGGCTATGTCGCGGCCGCGGTCGGCCTGTTCGCCGGCACGATCTTCCTTGGTGAGCACTATCAGTTGCTGACCTGGGCGGGCGCGGTGATCATCACGATCGGCGTGTTCATCACCACAAAGGCGCAGAACCAGACGAGCTTGAAGATGCGGAGCCAGGCAGCCTGACAGGGCGAGGTCAGACCGAGGCTTTTTCGGCCAGGACCATGTAGTTGACGTCCATGTCCTTCGACCGCTGCCAGCGGTCGGCCAGCGGATGGTAGACGACGCCGGTGCGGTCGATGATGGTCAGGCTGGCCGCGCCGAGGGCTTTTTCCAGCTCCTCCGGCCGTACCAGCTTGCCGAACTGGTGGGTGCCGCGCGGCAGCCAGCGCAGCACATATTCGGCGCCGATGATGGCGAGGCCGAGCGCCTTCAGCGTGCGGTTGATGGTGGCGACGAACATGATGCCGCCCGGTTTGACCATCTGGCCGCATTTGGCCACGAACAGGTCGATGTCGGCGACATGCTCGACCACTTCCATGTTGAGGATGACGTCGAATGTCTCGCCGGCGTCGGCGAGGTCCTCAGCCGTGGTGGCGCGGTAATCGACGCTGACGCCGACCTCGGCCGCGTGAAGCTTCGCCACTTCGATGTTGGTGGCGGAGGCATCGGCGCCGACCACTTCGGCTCCGAGCCGCGCCATCGGCTCGCACAGCAGACCGCCGCCGCAGCCGATGTCGAGGAAGCGCAGGCCTTCGAACGGTCTGGCCGCGCGCGGATCGCGGCCGAAGCGCGCCGCCACCTGGTCGCGGATATAGGCAAGCCGCACCGGATTGAACTTGTGCAACGGCCGGAACTTGCCGTTGGGGTTCCACCATTCGGCGGCCAGCGCGGAAAAGCGTTCCACTTCTCCGGCATCGATCGTCGACCGTCGGGGCTCTGGCATGGGCGGATCTCCTGGCGCATCACCCCGAAAATCGCTTTCGATTTTCGGAAAGGATCATGCGCAAAATCAAAGTGCTAGGAAGTCGGTTGCCGGGCCGCGAATGTCAAGGCGGCTTTTTTCGACTGCTGCCACGAGCGAACAGCGAGCCTGCGCGCGCCGGCGGTCGGGCGGAGGCGTTCTGTCAGCACATGGCAGTTTCGTCGGCCCGCAACGGCAACGGCATTGCCCTGACGGACGAATGATGAGGCATGATGTTTCAAACAGGAGCGTGATCATGCGCCCGCACTCTTCGATCCTATGGCGGCGGCTCGACCTGGAAGGGCACGATGCCTGCCTGCTTTGCGAGGCGGACGACGGTTGGAAGCTCAGGGGCCATGCGCTCTTCGTCCATGACGGCAAGCCGTGCAGCCTCGCCTATGAAGCCGACTGCGATTCCGGCTGGCGGACGCGCTCGGCGCGCGTCGACGGTTTTCTCGGCGCGGAAACCCTGCACTTTGAGATCGAGCGGCTTGCCGATGGCGGCTGGACGCTGAACGGCGCCGGCCAGGCGGAGGTCGCCGGCCTGATCGACGTCGATCTCGGCTTCACGCCCGCCACGAACCTCCTGGCGATCCGCCGCTTCGACCTCGGCGTCGGCATGTCGACGCCCGCGCCGGCCGCCTATCTGGCCTTTCCCGAACTCAGGCTGATGCGCCTCGAGCAGAGCTACCGGCGGCTCGACGATACTCGTTACGGCTATGATGCGCCGATGTTCGGCTACAACGCGATCCTGGAAGTTTCACCGGCTGGTTTCGTCCTCGATTACCCCGGCCTGTGGCGAAGCGCGGCGCGGCTGGAATGAGGATCGGCGTACCAGCAGGCCAGGAATTCGCCGGCAGCGGGATCAAGGTCAGACGGCGAGCGCCACCGCCAGATGCTTCATGTCGACGCTGGCGGGATCGATGGCCCGCATCGCCTGGCAATCGCCGATCTCGGCCATGATCCGACCGGCGGCGGCAAGCGCCTGCTCGCGGCTCTGCCAGCGCACCAGATCGACCCAGCCGCCGTCGTCCTGCCTGGCCAGGCAGCGGCTGAGGAAACCGGGCTGCCGCGCCAGCCAGTCGCTGAGCAGGCCGTTGCCGTCGACAAAGCCCGGTTCGGTTCCGGGCTTCAGCCGGAAGGTGACGATTTCCAGGGTCTCGGCCATCTATCCTCCTCGGTGTCGGGCTTCCAGGCTCATCTATCGCATGACCTAGTGCTCAAATTTGTCAGCAACCCCGATATTTTCAGCGCGGATCGTTGTTGCGCGCCATCGCTTGCGAAATCCTGATCATTTGGCTAAGGAGGCCGCGCATTCAGCACCCGGCCTTGGCCGGCGTGTTTTTCGGCCCCACGGCCCGGCATCCAGTCAAAGGCATTTCGTTTCCATGGCGCGCATCGTGATGAAATTCGGCGGAACCTCCGTCGCCGACATCGCCCGCATCCGCAACGTGGCGCGCCATGTCAAACGCGAGGTCGACGCCGGCCATGAGGTCGCGGTCGTGGTCTCGGCGATGGCCGGCAAGACCAATGAACTGGTCGGCTGGACGCGCGAGGCCTCGCCGATGCACGACGCGCGCGAATATGACGCCGTGGTCGCCTCCGGCGAGCAGGTCACGGCCGGTCTCCTGGCGATCACGCTGCAGAACATGGGCGTGCATGCCCGCTCCTGGCAGGGCTGGCAGATCCCGATCAAGACCGACAACGCGCATGGCGCGGCGCGCATTCTCGACATCGACGGCGGCTTCCTGATCAAGCGCTTCGGCGAGGGCCAGGTGGCCGTCATCGCCGGGTTCCAGGGCATCGGCCCGGACAACCGCATCGCAACGCTCGGCCGCGGCGGCTCCGACACCAGCGCCGTGGCGATCGCGGCGGCGGTCAAGGCCGACCGCTGCGACATCTATACCGATGTCGACGGCGTCTACACCACCGATCCGCGCATCGAGCCGAAGGCGCGGCGGCTGGCCAAGATTTCCTTCGAGGAAATGCTCGAAATGGCCTCGCTCGGCGCCAAGGTGCTGCAGGTGCGCTCGGTCGAGCTTGCCATGGTGCACAGGGTGCGTACCTTCGTGCGGTCGTCCTTCGACGATCCCGACGCGCCCGGAATGGGGGATTTGCTCAATCCGCCCGGAACGCTTATTTGCGACGAGGAAGAGATCGTGGAACAGCAGGTCGTCACCGGAATTGCCTACGCCAAGGACGAGGCGCAGATTTCGCTGCGCCGCGTCGGCGATCGCCCCGGCGTTGCCGCCGGCATCTTCGGGCCGCTGGCCGAAGCCAACATCAATGTCGACATGATCGTCCAGAACATCTCCGAGGACGGCAAGTTCACCGACATGACCTTCACGGTGCCGTCGGGCGACGTCGACAAGGCGCTTGCGGTGCTGGAGCGCCTGAAAGCCGATGTCGGCTATGACGTGGTGCAGTCGGAAGCCGGCATGTCGAAGGTGTCGGTCATCGGCATCGGCATGCGCAGCCACGCGGGTGTCGCCGCCACCGCCTTCAAGGCGCTGGCCGACAAGGCGATCAATATCCGCGCCATCACCACTTCCGAGATCAAGATTTCGATACTGATCGACGGTCCGTATACCGAATTGGCGGTTCGCACTTTGCATTCCGTCTACGGTCTGGATAAGCAATAGCAAGACTGAATCAGTTGTTGCGTGAGTGCCGGGCGCGGCGGAAACTGCGCCGGCAAGGACTCTATTGGAGAAGAAGCCGCGATGCGTGATACGGCCAGTGGCCCGCGCGTTCTGCTGAAGCGGCTCCGCGAGCTCATGCAGGAGCCGCTGGAGCCGCAGGAGCGGCTCGACCGCATCGTGCGCGACATCGCCTCCAACATGGTCGCCGAGGTGTGCTCGCTCTATGTGCTGCGCGCCGATTCGGTGCTCGAGCTCTACGCCACCGAAGGTCTCAATCCGAACGCCGTCCACCTGGCGCAGTTGCGGCTCGGCCAGGGTCTCGTCGGCACCATCGCCGCCAGCGCACGGCCGCTCAACCTTTCCAACGCGCAGGAGCATCCGGCCTTCGCCTACCTGCCGGAGACCGGCGAAGAGATCTACAACTCCTTCCTCGGGGTGCCAGTGCTCAGGGCAGGGCGGACGCTTGGCGTGCTCGTGGTGCAGAACAAGACCATGCGCCACTACCGCGACGATGAAGTCGAGGCTCTGGAAACGACGGCAATGGTCATCGCCGAGATGATCGCCACCGGCGATCTCGCCAGGCTGACCCGCCCGGGTCTGGAGCTCGACCTGCGCCGCCCGGTCAGCTTCACCGGCCTCTCGTTCAACGAAGGCGTCGGGCTCGGCCATGTCGTGCTGCACGAGCCGCGCATCGTCGTCACCAATCTGTTCAACGAGGACAGCGAGGAGGAAGTCCGCCGGCTGCAGGCCTCGCTCGGCTCGCTGAGGCTGTCCATCGACGACATGCTGGAG
>NZ_RZOF01000261.1:0-8975 GCF_003998955.1 Mesorhizobium sp. M4B.F.Ca.ET.017.02.2.1
CTGGAAGAGGTGCAGTCCTCGCATCCCGACGACCACGAGATCGAATCGGTCGGCGCCGAGGATGCGCTGGAAGAAGTCCGCAACCGCCGCAAGCCGGTGCGCCGCCAGTACAAGATCCAGGAAGTTATCAAGCGCCGCCAGATCCTTCTGGTGCAGGTGGTCAAGGAAGAGCGCGGCAACAAGGGCGCCGCGCTCACCACCTATCTGTCGCTGGCCGGCCGCTATTCGGTGCTGATGCCGAACACGGCGCGCGGCGGCGGCATTTCGCGCAAGATCACCAACGCCCAGGATCGCAAGCGTCTGAAGGAGGTCGTGGCCGATCTCGAAGTGCCGCAGGGCATGGGCGTTATCCTGCGCACCGCCGGCGAGAGCCGCACCAAGGCCGAGATCAAGCGCGACTACGAGTATCTGATGCGGCTTTGGGAAAATGTCCGCAACCTGACGCTCCAGTCGACGGCCCCTGCCCTGGTCTATGAGGAAGGCAGCCTGATCAAGCGCTCGGTGCGCGACCTCTACAACAAGGACATCGACGAGATCCTGGTCTCCGGCGAGGACGGCTATCGCGAGGCCAAGGACTTCATGCGCATGCTGATGCCGAGCCACGCCAAGGTGGTTCAGCCCTATCGCGACACGACGCCGATCTTCGTGCGCAACGGCATCGAGGCGCAGCTCGATCGCATGCTGCAGCCGCAGGTGACGCTGAAGAGCGGCGGCTACATCATCATCAACCAGACCGAGGCGCTGGTCTCCATCGACGTCAATTCGGGCCGCTCCACCAAGGAGCACTCGATCGAGGACACCGCGCTCCACACCAATCTGGAAGCGGCCGAGGAAGTCGCCCGGCAACTCAGGCTGCGCGACCTTGCCGGCCTGATCGTCATCGACTTCATCGACATGGAGGAGAACCGCAACAACCGCTCCGTCGAGAAGCGGCTGAAGGATCACCTCAAGAACGACCGCGCCCGCATCCAGGTCGGCCGCATCTCGCATTTCGGCCTGATGGAGATGTCGCGCCAGCGCATCCGCGCCAGCGTGCTGGAATCGACCATGAAGCCCTGCCCGCATTGCGGCGGCACCGGCCACGTGCGTTCCGACTCCTCGGTGGCGCTGATGGTGGTCAGGGCGATCGAGGAATTCCTGCTCAAGGATTCGCGCAGCCACATCACGGTGCGCACGCCGTCCGCGACCGCGCTCTACGTGCTCAACCACAAGCGCGGCACGCTGGTGGAGCTCGAAAGCCGCTTCGGCCTGACCATCACCATCGAGGCCGACGATACGGTCGGCGCGCAGCACTATGCGATCTTTCGCGGCGCGATCGCCGAAAAGCCGGAGGGCTTCGTCGAAGCGCGCAGCCTGCCGACCTATGTCGAGCCGGAGGAGCCCGAGGACGAGATCGTCATCGAGGACGAAGACGAGGCACCCGCCGCCCAGGCCGAACAGCCGCGCCATCCCCAGCAGCAGCAACCGCAGCCGAGGTCCGGCGAGGACGGCGAAGGCCGTGACCGCAAGCGCCGCAAGCGCCGCCGGCGGCGCGGCGGCAAGGATCGCGATCGCGAACACGGCGAACGGGAGCATGGCGCCCATGCGGACGCTGTTTCCGCGCCGGCTCCGGCCGATGGCGTCCCCGCCACCGCAAGCGACGAAGCGATCGAAGCGGGCGACGAGGCTCCGGTAGGCATTGCCGAGGCGGCAGAGGCAGCGGATGACGGTCACGGCAAGAAGCGCCGGCGCGGCAAGCGCGGCGGCAAGCGCAATCGACGCGAAGAGGGCGAAGGCGTTGACGCGGCTGCCGGCGAGGAAGCCGACGGCATCGAGACCGACGCGCCGGAAGCCGAGGCTGTCACAGCCGAACCCGTGGCAGTTGTACCCGTCGAGGAGCCGCCCGTGCCTGCTCCCGCCAATGACGACGCCCCAAGCACCGAGAAGCCAAAGAAGCCAAAGCGTGCATCGAGATCGAAGAAGGCCGTGGAGGCAGTTGCCGCCGAGACGGTGGCAGAGGTCGTGACGGAAGCCCCGGTCAAGGACCCGGCACCGGTCGAGCCGGCGCCAGCCGCTACCGCTCCGGCAGCGTCCGAGGAAGAAGCATCGGTCCGCTCGAACCGGCGCAAGCCGGCGGCGGTGGATGCTCCCGTCGTGCCGGTGATCTCGTCAAGCGTCAGCGACGAAGCCAAGGCCGAGGACAAGCCGAAGCGCGCCGGCTGGTGGCAGCGCAAGGGCTTCTTCTAAGCTTTTCAGTTGCTTGGACTGATTTTCTGACAAAAAAATCCCGCGTCGTGCACGACGCGGGATTTTTGCTTGGGCGCCAGGATCTTCTGGGCGCAAGGATCCGGCGGCGCTAAGCCGCGAAGATCGCTAAGGCGCGAAGATCGACCAGTTCATCATCCTCGCCAGCTTCTCCAGCGCGATCGAGCCCAGCTTGGAATTGCCGTTGGCATTGAGGCCCGGCGACCAGACCGCGAGCGATGCGACGCCCGGCACGATCCCCAATATGCCGCCGCCGACGCCGCTCTTGCCGGGGATGCCGACGCGAAAGGCGAAATCGCCGGAGCCGTCATAGTGGCCGCAGGTCAGCATCATCGCGCCGATGCGGCGCGCGCGCTCGGCCGACACCACCGAATGTCCGGTTGCCGGGTTCTTGCCGCCATTGGCCAGGAAGCGACCGGCCATCGCCAGTTGCCGGCAGCTCATGGCAATGGCGCAGTGATGGAAATAGACGCCCAGCGCCAGTTCCGGCGCATGGTGGAGATTGCCGAAGGATTTCATGTAGTTGGCAAGTGCGAAGTTGCGGTAGCCGGTGGCGCGTTCGGAGGCCGCGACCTCGCGGTCGATGATGATCGTCTCGTCGTCGGCCAGGAACTGGATGAAGCGCAGGATTTCGCCGATCGCCTCGCGCGGCTGGTGGCCGGCCAGCAATATGTCCGAGACGACGATGGCGCCGGCATTGATGAACGGATTGCGCGGAATGCCGTTCTCATGCTCGAGCTGAACGATCGAGTTGAACGGATTGCCCGACGGCTCACGTCCGACACGCTGCCACAGCGCATCGCCGACATTGCCGAGCGCCAGCGTCAGCGTGAACACCTTGGAGATGCTCTGGATCGAGAAGGCTTCTTCGGCGTCGCCGGCGAGCAGCACGCGGCCGTCATTGGTGACCGCCGCGATGCCGAACTTCCTCGGGTCGACCTTGCCAAGCTGCGGGATGTAGGTGGCGACGTCCCCGCGGTCCGTGCGCTCGGCCATTTCGGCGGCGACTTCGGCGAGCGCCTGTTCGAGTTCCGGCATGACGTCCCCGCTATTTCAGCCAGCGCTCGATGCGCGCCATCGCCTCGACCATGTCGTCGTGGCTGCCGGCATAGGAAAAGCGCATCGTGCGATGGCCTTGAAGCGGATCGAAGTCGCGGCCGGGCGTTGCCGCCACATGCGCCTCGGCAAGCATGCGACGCGCGAAGGCCATGCTGTCATTGGTGTGCCTTGTGACGTCGCAGAAGGCGTAGAAGGCGCCGTCCATCGGTGCGGCAAGCGCGAAGCCCAGTTCCGGCAGGCGCTTCATCAACAGCTCGCGGTTCCAGGCGTAGCGCGCCTTCACCGCTTCCAGGTCCTCTGTCGCCTTGAACGCCTCGATCGCGGCGATCTGCGACAGTTCCGGCGGCGAAATATAGAGGCTCTGGGCGACGCGCTCGACCGGGCGCACCAGCGCTTCCGGCAGCACCATCCAGCCGATGCGCCAGCCGGTCATGCAATAGTATTTCGAGAAGGAATTGATCACCGTCACGCCCGATCCGTAGGCGAGCGCTGTCGTGTCCGGCGCGGCATAGGCGAGCCGGTGATAGATCTCGTCGGAAATAACGGCGATGCCGAGTTCTTCCGCCGTCGAAACCAGCGCGGCGAGCTCGTCGGCCGGGATTACGGCGCCGGTCGGATTGGCCGGACTGGCGAACAGCACCCCCTTTAGCGGCCTTTCGCGGTGCGCGGTTCTCAGATGCTCGGCATGAAGATAGGCATCGCCGCCAAGCTCGACCTCGACGATCTCGATGCCCAGCGCGGCCATGATGTTGCGATAGGCCGGATAGCCGGGCGCGGCGATGGCGACGCGGTCGCCCGGGTCGAACATCGCCAGGAAAGCCAGGTTGAAGGCCGCGGACGACCCTGTGGTGACCGCGATTCGGCTGGCCGGGACATCGAGGCCGTAATGTTCGCCATAATGCCCGGCGATCGCTTGGCGCAGGTCCGCCAGGCCCAGCGCATCGGTGTAGCCGATACGGCCGACCTTCAAGGCCGCGGCGGCAGCCTGCCGCACACCTGAAGGTGCCGGGTCAGACGGCTGGCCGACCGCCATCGAAACCACCGGCACGCCGGTCGCCTTCAGCCGGTTGGCCTCGGCCAGGATGTCCATGGCGTGGAACGGCTCGACCTCGCCACGGCGCGAAAGCGAAACAACCATTTTCAAATCCAACACGCCAGGATCCGCCCTGGCAGCGCCGCACAAATGCCCGATTGATGTGGGGATCACAAGCGCAGGAAGTTTTCGGTGCCGACTTTTCATCCTTCGCCCGCTCGTCTACCAGTGGACCTGTCATGTTGAGCCGACCCAGATCGACCACTGCCAGATCGACCATTGCAGGAACCGCGCGCGGCTTCGTCACGCTTTTGCTTGCCGCCGCCGTCGCGATCTCCGGTTCGGTCGGCGCGTTTGCGCAAAACGTGCCTATCGTGCGCGACGCCGAGATCGAGGCGTTGGTTCGCGACTATGCGCGGCCGATCTTCAAGGCGGCGGGCCTTGCCAATGACGGCATCGATATCGTGCTGGTCAACGATCCGAGCTTCAATGCCTTCGTTACCGGGCGCCGCATGTTCATCAACACCGGCGCGCTGATGACGGCGGAAACGCCCAACGAGATCATCGGCGTCATGGCCCATGAAGCCGGCCATATCGCCGGCGGCCACCAGCAGAAGCTGCGCGACCAGCTCGAGCGCGCCAAGACGATGGCGATCATCGCCACGCTGCTCGGCGCCGGCGCCATCGTGGCCGGCGCCACCACCAACAGCCGGGGCCTCGCCGGCGCCGGCATGGGTGTCGCGGCGGGTGGCGGCGAGATGGCGCAGCGCAGCATCCTCGCCTATCAGCGCACCGAGGAGACGACCGCCGACCGCTCGGCGATCACCTATCTCAACGCCACCGGCCAGTCCGGCATGGGCATGTTGAAGACCTTTTCCCGCTTCCAGAGCGCCTTGTCGCTGTCCGGCACCCAGGTCGATCCTTACCGCATCAGCCATCCGATGCCGCAGGAGCGCATCGCCAACCTCGAAACGCTGGTCAAGCAAAGCCCCTACGTCAACAAGCTCGATCCGCCGGCGCTGCAGCAGCGGCATGACATGATGCGCATCAAGATCGCCGTCTACATGCAGGGACAGGCGGCCGCCTCGCGTCTGATGCGCAAGAACCCGGGCAGCCTCGCCTCGCGTTATGGCGATGCGCAGATCGCCTATTTGTACGGCAACCTCAATGCCGCGCTCGCCAAGACCGCCGCCTTGATCAAGGAACAGCCGAAGAACCCTTACTTCCAGGAGTTGCGCGGCGACATACTGATGAAGGCGAACAAGCCGAAGGACGCCGCTGACGCCTACGCCAAGGCGGTCAGCCTCGATCCGGCGAAATCGGGACTGCTGCCGGTCTCGCTTGGCCAGGCATTGATGGCGATCGGCACGCCGGAATCGCTCAAGAAGGCGGCCGCGCAGATCAGCAACGGTCTCGGACGCGACAAGGAAAACGCCGCCGGCTACCGTTACCTGGCGCAGGCCTATGGTGAGCTCGGCGAGATTCCGGCGGCCGATCTCGCCACCGCCGAAGGCCATTTCTATTCCGGCGATTACAGGAACGCCAAGATCTTCGCCATGCGCGCGCAGCAGAAGATGAAGCGTGGCGAGCCGGGCTGGCTTCGCGCCCAGGATATCATAAACTACGCGCCTTCGGGCAAAACCAAGTGAACCTTCCGGCCGCGCCAGGTAACTGAAGCGGACCGCAACAGGCAAAAGGGATCGAGGATCATGAACAAGGCAATCCTGCTTGGCACGACGGGGGCGGTGGCGGCCCTCGCCATGCTGGCGGTCGGCTTCGCCGCCGGAAATCCGCAGGTGGCAAAGGCCGATACGGCGCAAGTCGCCGAGGCCGCGTCCCCGGACACCAAAATCGACCGCAAGGAAGTGGAAGGCATTATCCGCGACTATCTGCTGAAGAACCCGGAAGTGCTGCTCGAGGTCCAGGACGCGCTCGAGGCCAAGCAGAAGGAAGAGCAGCGCATTGCCGCCCTCGGCGTCATCAAGAACGCCAAGGACGAGATCTTCAACTCCACCTTCGACGGCATCGTCGGCAACCCGAACGGCAAGGTCACCATCGTCGAGTTCTACGATTACAATTGCGGCTTCTGCAAACGCGCCATCGAGGACATGCAGGCGCTGACCAAGGCCGACCCTGACCTGCGCTTCGTGCTCAAGGAATTCCCGATCCTCAGCCCGGATTCGCAGAAGGCCAGCGTCGTCTCCATGGCCTTCCACCTGATGATGCCGGAGAAGTATGGCGCTTTCCACACCGCGCTGCTCGGCGGCCAGGGCCGCGCCACCGAGTCGATCGCCATCAAGACCGCGGTCTCGCTTGGCGCCGACGAGGCCAAGCTGCGCGAGAAAATGAAGGATCCCAGCATCAACGAGGCGCTGGCCCGCACCTATGATCTTGCCACCAAGCTGTCGATCACCGGCACCCCCTCCTATGTGGTCGGCAACGAGGTGGTGTTCGGCGCCCTCGGAAAGGACGTCCTGACCGAAAAGATCGAGGCGGCGAAGGCCGCGCTCTGACCCCCGTCGGGCCCTTGCGGCAGGCGGTTTTCCGCCTGTTGTGGACAGCGAAAGAACGCACTTGCGCTCTTTTCGCGGGCGTCTATGCCCATTATAGAGGCCCAGTGCGCCGGCTTGGGGCCGGCGCCGGGAAAGGTCGGCATTCTTGAAAACGGTTTTCGTCCTGAACGGTCCCAACCTGAACGCGCTCGGCAAGCGGGAGCCCGGCATCTATGGCGGCAAGACGCTTGCCGCCATAGATGACGACTGCAAGAAGGCAGGCGCCGACCTTGGGCTGGAGATCGATTTCCGTCAGTCGAACCATGAGGGCGACCTCGTCGACTGGATCCACGAAGCCGGCGACAAGGCTGCTGGCATAGTCATCAATCCGGGCGCCTACAGCCACACCTCGATTGCCATTCACGACGCCATCCGCGCTGTCGCGCCGCTGCCCGTCGCCGAAGTCCATCTCTCCAACATCCATGCGCGGGAACCGTTCCGCCACGTCTCCATGGTCGCGCCGGTCGCCGTCGGCATGATCTGCGGGTTCGGGCCGCTCGGCTACACGCTTGCGCTGCAGGCGCTGGCGGCACGCCTGTGACCGGCCAACAAACAGAAGGCTCGAAAATGTCTATAAAGAAGACCGGTGTTGACCAGCAGCTGATCCGCGATCTGGCGGGCATACTGAACGACACCAACCTCACCGAGATCGAGGTCGAGCTCGGTGACCTGAAGGTGCGCGTGTCGCGGCAGGCGCAGACCGTGCACGCGGTGGCGGCTCCCGCGGCCGCCTATGCGCCGGCGGCAGCCCCGGCGCAGTCCGCGGCGGCGGCCGCCGCGGCGCCGGCCGCCGACCAGTCGAAGAACGCGGTGCCCTCGCCAATGGTCGGCACCGCCTACCTGGCGCCCTCGCCGGACGCCAAGCCGTTCATCGAGATCGGCCAGAAGGTCAAGGAGGGCCAGACGCTGCTGATCATCGAGGCGATGAAGACGATGAACCAGATCCCCTCGCCGCGCGCCGGCACGGTGACGGCGATCCTGTTCGAGGACGCCCAGCCGGTCGAATACGGCATGCCTCTCGTCGTCATCGAATAGAGCCGGGAATGTTCCAGAAGATCCTCATCGCCAATCGCGGCGAAATCGCCCTCAGGGTGCTGCGCGCCTGCAAGGAGCTCGGTATCCAGACCGTGGTGGTGCATTCGACGGCCGACGCCGACGCGATGCATGTCAGGCTGGCCGACGAGAGCGTGTGCATCGGCCCGCCGCCGTCACGCGACAGCTATCTCAACATCCACCAGATCGTCGCCGCCTGCGAGATCACCGGCGCCGACGCGGTGCATCCGGGCTACGGCTTCCTGTCGGAGAACGCCAAGTTTGCCGACATCCTCGCCGCCCACAACATCACCTTCATCGGCCCGACCGGCGACCACATCCGCATCATGGGCGACAAGATCGAGGCCAAGCGTACCGCAAAGCGCCTGGGCATTCCGGTCGTTCCCGGCTCCGACGGCGCGATCAGCGAAGAGAAGGAAGCCAAGCGCGTCGCCGCCGAGATCGGCTACCCCGTCATCATCAAGGCTTCGGCCGGCGGCGGCGGGCGCGGCATGAAGGTGGCGCGCAGCGAGGCCGACCTCGAGATCGCCCTGCAGACGGCAAAGTCGGAAGCCGGCGCCGCCTTCGGCGACGACGCCGTCTATATCGAAAAATACCTGGAGAAGCCGCGCCACATCGAATTGCAGGTGTTCGGCGATGGCGCCGGCCGCGGCGTCCATTTCGGCGAGCGCGACTGCTCGTTGCAACGCCGCCACCAGAAGGTCTGGGAAGAGGCGAATTCGCCCGCGCTCAACGCCGAGGAACGCGCGCGCATCGGCGGCATCTGCGCCAAGGCCGTCGCCGATCTCGGCTATTCCGGCGCCGGCACCATCGAATTCCTCTATGAGGACGGCGAGTTCTATTTCATCGAAATGAACACCCGCCTGCAGGTCGAGCATCCGGTGACGGAGGCGATCACCGGCATCGACCTCGTGCACGAGCAGATCCGTGTCGCCTCCGGCGGCGGTCTCTCGGTCCGGCAGGAGGACATCAAGTTCAACGGCCACGCCATCGAATGCCGTATCAATGCCGAGGACCCGCGCACCTTCACGCCC
>NZ_RZOF01000262.1:0-8973 GCF_003998955.1 Mesorhizobium sp. M4B.F.Ca.ET.017.02.2.1
GTCGGCGGGATCAGCGTCAGCGGGCCGATCACGTCCGGAATGAAGCCCGAGCTCAACGCCTTGAAGCTGTCGGGAAGCGGGCCGACCGAGGAGCCGCCGCCCAGCAGCGCCTGGCAGATGCCGCGGAAGATCAGCATGCCCGCCAGCGTCACGATGAAGCTCGGTATCCGGTGATAGGCGATCCAGTAGCCTTGTGCTGCGCCTATGGCGCCGCCGACGATCAGGCAGACGATTGACACCACCAGCGGATTGCTGAGCGGGCCGAGCGGCCAGATGACCATCATCATCGCCGCCAGCGCCCCGATGAAGCCCGCCACCGAACCGACGCTGAGGTCGATGTGGCCGGACACGATGACCAAGAGCATGCCCAGCGCCATCACGATGATGAACGAGTTCTGCTGCACAAGGTTCGAGAGGTTGACCGGTTTGAACAACGTTCCCGACGTCGTGTACTGGAAGAACAGCATGATGACGATCAGCGCGATGATCAGGCCGTATTCGCGCAGGTTCGTCGTCAGCGCCGAGACGGCGATGCGCGGACCCTGCTTGACGTCTTCGGCTGCGCCGCTCTGCGGCGCCGGAGCGCTTTCTGTGCTCATGATGCTTTTTTTCCTTCTCCGCGAACGATGGCGCGCATGATCTTTTCCTGGCTGGCGTCGCTTGCCGCCATTTCGCCGACCATTCGCCCTTCGTTCATGACATAGATGCGGTCGGTGATGCCGAGCAGCTCCGGCATTTCCGACGAGATGACGATGATCGCCTTACCCTCGGCGGCGAGACGGGCGATGATCGTATAGATTTCGTACTTGGCGCCGACGTCGATGCCGCGCGTCGGCTCGTCGAGGATCAGCAGTTCCGGGTCCGCGAACAGCCATTTCGACAGCACCACCTTCTGCTGGTTGCCGCCCGAAAGATTGCCGGTCAGCTGATAGACGCTGGACGCGCGGATATTGGTCTTCTTGCGATAGTCGTTGGCGACGCTCATTTCGCGCATGTCGTCGATGACGCCGCGGCTCGAGACGCCGCCCAGATTGGCCAAAGTCACATTGTGCTTGATATGGTCGATCAGGTTGAGACCGTAGGTCTTGCGGTCCTCGGTGACATAGGCGATGCGGTTCTCCACCGCCTTGCTCACCGACGAAATGTCGATCGGCTTGCCTTCGAGCAAAACCTCGCCGGTGATGTGCCGGCCATAGGAGCGCCCGAACAGGCTCATCGCGAATTCGGTGCGGCCGGCGCCCATCAGCCCCGCGATGCCGACCACTTCGCCCTTGCGCACATTGAGGTTGACGTTCTTGATCACCTGCCGCTCGGCGTGGATCGGATGGTAGACCGACCAGTCCTTGACCTCGAAGACGACCTCGCCGATCTGCGGCTCGCGCGGCGGATAGCGGTCGTCGAGCGAGCGGCCGACCATCGAGGTGATGATGCGGTCTTCGCTGATGTCTTTCCTGGGCAAGGTCTCGATGGTGCGTCCGTCGCGGATCACCGTGACCTTGTCGGCGACCCGGTTCACCTCGTTCAGCTTGTGAGAGATCAGGATCGAGGTCATGCCCTGGCGCTTGAACTCGAGCAGAAGGTCGAGCAGCGCCTGGCTGTCCTTTTCGCTGAGCGAAGCCGTCGGTTCGTCGAGGATCAGCAACTTCACTTCTTTGCTCAGCGCCTTGGCGATCTCGACCAGCTGCTGCTTGCCGACGCCGATATTTGTGATGAGCGTCTTGGGGTCTTCCTTGAGGCCGACCTTGTCGAGCAGCGCCTTGGTGCGCTTCTCGTTGGCGTTCCAGTCGATGACGCCATAGGTCGCGTGCTCGTTGCCGAGGAAGATGTTCTCCGCGATCGAGAGCATCGGCACCAGGGCGAGCTCCTGGTGGATGATGACGATGCCGATGTGCTCGCTGTCATGGATGCCCTTGAAGTGGCATTCCTGGCCGCGAAAGACGATGTCGCCCTCATAGGTGCCGGACGGATAGACCCCCGACAGCACCTTCATCAAGGTCGATTTGCCGGCGCCGTTCTCGCCGACGATGGCGTGGATCTCTCCTTCCTCGACGCTGAGGTTGACGTTCGACAGCGCCTTCACGCCGGGGAACGTCTTGGTGATGTCGCGCATCTCCAAAATCGTCGAGGTCATCGGGAAATAAACTCCTACCAGGTCGGCAAAAACAATACCGGTCCCGCTGGTTAACGAAAAGGGGCCCTGCGTTGCGCAGGACCCCTGTCTTTGCAACCGAAATTACTTCAGTTCGTCGGCCTTGATGTAGCCGGAATCGACGACCTGCGCCTGGTAGTTCGACTTGTCGACGTCATGCGGCGTCAGCAGGATCGAGGGAACGACCTTGACGTCGTTGTTGTAGGTCTTTTCGTCGAGGCCGTCCGGCTTGCCGCCGGAGAGCACCTTGTCGACCAGCTGCACGGTGGCCTTGGCCAGTTCGCGGGTGTCCTTGAACACGGTCGAGTACTGCTCGCCCGAGATAATCAGCTTGACCGAGGCGGTCTCGGCGTCCTGGCCAGTCACGATCGGCCAGGGCTGAGCGTCGGTGCCGTAGCCGACGGCGCGCAGCGAGGCGGTGATGCCGCGCGACAGGCCGTCATAGGGCGACAGAACGCCATCGACGCGGCTGCCGTCCGAGTAGTTGGCCGAGAGCAGGTTGTCCATGCGCGCCTGGGCGGTGGCGGCGAGCCAGCGCAGCGTGCCGACCTTGTCCATGCCGGTCTGGCCGGACTTGATCTTGATCGAGCCGTCGTCGATCAGCGGCTGCAGGACGGAGATGGCGCCGTTGTAGAAGAAGAAGGCGTTGTTGTCGTCCGGCGAGCCGCCGAACAGCTCGACGTTCCACGGCTTGGTGTTCGGGAAGCGCTCCTTGAGACCCTTGACCAGGGAATTAGCCTGGATCACGCCGACGCCGAAATTGTCGAAGGTGGTGTAGTAGTCGACGTTGGCGGTCTTCTTGATCAGGCGGTCATAGGCGACGACGACGACGCCGGCGTCGTTGGCCTTCTGCAGCGCGTCGGCCATGGTGGTGCCGTCGATCGAGGCGATGATCAGCGCCTTCGGGCCCTTGGTGATTTCGTTTTCCAGCTGGCTGAGCTGGTTCGGAATGTCGTCCTGCGCGTACTGCAGGTCGACGGTGTAGCCGAGAGCCTCGAGCTGCGACTTGACGGCGTCGCCGTCATTGATCCAGCGCTGCGAGGTCTTGGTCGGCATCAGCACGCCGACAAGGCCTTCGCCGGCATGCGCCGGCAGCGTCATGGCCGCGATGCCAAGGGCCGCCACGGCGGCCAGTGTCTTGATGATTTTCACAGTAACTCTCCCTGGTTGATGGACGCGACACCTCGGGGCTTCGCGGGCCGCGCAGGCGAGCAGAAGCGCAAGCTGCGCTGCTGTCGTCTATCGATCTCCGGTATCCTCCCAATCGGCCCCGCGACGCTGATTTCGATCGACACGATCTCCCTCGTCATCGACCGTCATGCCACGGGACGCGCGAAGGGTGTGTCCCTTTGACATAACTGTCAAATGCGATCTTTGATGGTTGCTATACCGAAACTGGTATATAGCGAAAGTCGACGAAGGCGTCGCGGGAGCGGAGACAAAGCATGGCGGCACTGCGCAATCCTGATGGCGTATCAGGCACTTACGACGAACTTCCGGGCGACGGCGAAACGCTTCTGCGCAGCGGGCTCAGCCTGCGCCACATGCGCATGATCGCAGCGCTTGACGATCACGGCCGGGTAAGCGCCGCCGCCCAGGTGATGAACATCTCACAGCCGGCCGCCTCGCGCATGATTTCGGAGATGGAGGCGGTGCTCGACGTCAAGCTTTGCGAGCGGCTGCCGCGCGGCATCACGTTGACGCCTTACGGCAAGGCGCTGGCCAGGCGCGCGCGCTCGATCCTGCTCGAGATGCGCGAGGCCGACCGAGAGATCTCCGAGCTCAAGGCAGGCAAGGGCGGGTCGGTGTTCCTGGGCGCGGTGACGGCGCCGGCGATCGAGCTGGCGGTGCCGGCGATTCGCGAAATCCGCCGCCTCTATCCGCGCATCGAGATCACCATGCAGGTCGAGACCTCGAATGTGCTGGCACGCGAGTTGATCGCGTCGCGCCACGACTTCATCATCGCGCGCATTCCCGACGACCTCAATCCGCGCCTGTTCGAATCGCGCGTCATCGGCGTCGAGAAGGCCTGCCTGATCGTGCGTCGCGGCCACCCGCTGAGCAAGGGCAAGGCGGTGCGGCTCGAGGAGACCGCCGCTTACGACTGGGTCTTCCAGTCCGGCGGCTCGCCGCTGCGCCAGGCGATGGAAAGCAATTTCCTGAACCGCAACATCGCGCTCCCGGACCGCATCCTCAACACCAGCTCGCTGCTGCTCACTCTGGTCATGGTGGCGCAGTCCGACGCCATCGCGCCGGTGTCGATCCAGGTGGCGAAATTCATCCAGAATCCCGACGGGCTGGCCGGCGCCATCGACGTCGTCCAGACCGAGTTCGACATCGAGGTCCGGCCCTACAGCCTGATCACGGCGAAGAACCGCGTGCTGTCGCCGGCAGCCAAGATGCTGCACGATTTCATCCTGCGCGAAGTGGGATGACGGCCGCTGGCGCAGTCGCTACGGCGCTGGGCTGACCCGCCCCGGCCGCCGACGGCGCCATCCTCCCTCGCGCATGTTCAAAACCCAAAATCCACCCTTTACAAGTCGCGGGCCCGGATTCCAACGTTGCGTCGGGGTGGGGGCTCTCCAGCGATGGCTTTCAAGAAACTGCGAATCCTGCTCGGCCTGAAGGCCGACCCAAACGCAATTCCGGCGCATGCCAGGATCGGCCGCCACTCCAAGAGCCTGGACGGGCATTCGTTCTTCAACTGCACCGAACAGTCGCCGGTCGAAATCGGCTCGTTCTGCGCGATCGCTCCCGGCGTCCGCTTCTTCTGCCAGGCCAACCACCCAACGGACACGGCGGCGAACTACGCGCTACAGCACCAGCTGTTCAAGACCAGGTCGACCTTCGAATATCTGCGTACGAACGGCCCGATCAAGCTCGGCCATGATGTCTGGATCGGCACCGACGCCATCGTCCTGTCCGGCGTCACCATCGGCGACGGCGCCGTGATTGCCGCCCGCAGCGTGGTGGCCAGGGACGTTCCGCCCTACGCCATCGTCGGCGGCAATCCGGCAAGGATCATCAAATACCGGTTCCCGGACGAGACGATCGCCGCCATGCAGAAAATCCGCTGGTGGGACTGGCCGACCGAAAGGCTGATGCGGGAGAAGGCGGCCTTCGACCTGCCGGCCGAACAATTCGTCGCGCGCTTCCTGGCGCCTCCCTCGCCGTAGAGCGCCCCTCTCGGGGAACCGTGCTCGCGCGAGTGTAACACACCGATCGGAAGATTGATGAGCGATGCCTAATGTTAACCATCCTGATCTAGCGTAGACGCCCGCGAGACAAACGCGAGAACGAGAACACAGGATGAAAACCGATCTGCCGCCCGTAAAGCCTGGATGGACGTTGAAGACCATGGCGGTTGGGCTCTTCGCCGCCATCCTGGCGGCGTTGCCCGCGAAGGCCGAGACAGTCGGCGACAATCCCGGTGGCCAGATCATAAGCTTCGCGCTGCACGTCGCCGAATTGCGCGCCGCCGACGAGCAGGTGAGCTTTGAAGGGGCCTGCGACAGCGCCTGCACGCTCTATCTGTCGCTGCCCGTCGAGCAGCTTTGCGTAAGCCCGCGTGCCTCCTTCGGCTTCCATCTGCCTTACGGCGTCGGCGGCCGGCAAAATGCGGCCGCCGCCAACTATCTGATCTCGCAATATCCCGACTGGGTCCGGCAATGGATCGAGGAACACGGCGGCCTGTCGCACACCATAGTGCGGATGGAGGCCGACGAGGTGGCAAAGCACCTGCCCCTGTGCGGGGTGCTGGCAAACAGCCAGCGGCCCGCGGCGGGATATGGCAAGTTTCATGCAAGCTGATTGATTTTTGCTGGAGCGGGTAGCGGGAATCGAACCCGCGCGTTCAGCTTGGGAAGCTGACAGGCTACCATTACATCATACCCGCGCGGCGCCCTCGTTACCATGAGGGCCGGGCATCGGGCAATCGCCAAAGCCGCGCCCTGACGACAACAGCGCTTTTGACGCCGGCGCCGCGCGTGCTAGAAGCGCGTGCGCTTTGCGAATCGGCGGCTGTTCACCTGCCATCGCAAGCACGGCGCGAGGGTGGGGACCCGGCTTGGAATTCAGCATACGCAAGAGAAAACGGGCCTCCGGGACCAGGAAGATATTTGCGCCGGAAGATTTCAAATTCCTGCTGCAGCTTCCTGCCTTCGCGATTGTTTCCTGTCTTGTTCCTGAGCGGGGATGGCAAGCGGTTTGCCGGTCCATGGAGCGGCTCGGGAGCGCATCGTTCGCCGCACAGGACAGCGGGGTCCTGCAGACCCTTCGTTCGTTCGGACTGGCCGGCGATGACGATCTGCGCCGCGTCCGCGCGACGCGCCACGAGCATCACATACAGATCATGCGCGAGCGGCTCGGTGGGTGGAACCCGGCCATTGCGCTGCAAGGCATCGAGCATCTCGAAGCCGCGCAAAATGCAGGCCATGGCGCGGTGCTGTGGATCGCGCATTTCAGCTTCAATGCGCTGGCGGCGAAGATCGCCTTCGCCAGGGCCGGGTTCGAGGTGTTTCACGTCAGCCGGCCAGAGCATGGCTTCACCAAGTCGCGTTTCGGCATCCGCTTCCTGAACCCGATCAGGATTGGCGCGGAGCTGAGATACGCCGCCGGCCGCGTCGTCATCGACCGCGCCGACCCAGCTGCCAGCATGAACGAGGCCCGTCGGTTGCTTCGCGCCAACAAGTTCGTTTCAATAACCGCCGGAGCCTGGGAGGGCGAAGTGCTGGTCACGGCGCGAATAGGCGAATCGGGCATCGAAGTGGCCAGCGGTGCGCCCCGGCTGGCCAAGATCGCCGGCGCTCCGCTGTTGCCGGTCTTTGTCGGGCGCGACGACAGCGCCGGCCAACTGCACGTGGTCGTCGAGCGGCCGATCGATCTCGCCCGACATCGGGACAAGGCCGAGATGATCCAAGGCGCCGCGCAGGAGTTTGCAGATCGGCATCTGCCCTATTTGCAAAGCTGGCCGCACCAGTGGCGCGACTGGGAGAAACTGACGGCGTTCACCCCGCGCTGACGATCGAGAGCTCATGCCGCTATTCAGCATTCTCATAACCGACGATCGGAGCGCTGACCTTCCCGAACGGGTCAGCGAGAACATCCGCTCGTTCAAGGCCGCCCATCCGGGCGAGGAGCATGTCCTGTTCGGGGAAGCGGAATTGAGTGAGTTCATCGCGGCGCATTTCGACGCCGAGGTGCTGTCGGCTTTCCGCACCCTGCGTCCCTACACCTACAAGGCAGACCTCGCCAAATACTGCCTGCTCTACGAACGGGGCGGCGTCTACGCCGACCTTTCCTATGAATTCCTGCGCGGCGTTCCGCGCGACCAGGGCCGCCTGTCGGTGTTTCGCGACTTCCTGAGCTCGACGCCATGGGACACCAGCCTCGGCGTGGTCGCCGCCCCTATGCGCCACAGGGCCATGGCCAAGGCCATCGAGCTGGTCTGCGCCAATGTCAAACGCGAATATTACGGCCCGACCGCCTTGTGCCCGACCGGCCCGACGCTGTTCGGCAAGGCCATCGCCATGACCTGCGATCCGGAGGACCTCATCGTCGGAGAAGCGGTCAAGTTGACGCTGCCGCCAGGCCAAGCCGGGCAGAAGCCGAGCCATTGCCTTCGGCACGGCAAGGAACTGGTGGCGATCAAGCGCAAGCGGGGTGGCGGGCCGGTGTCGGAGCTCGGCATCGGCGGCGGCAACCGCTACAACCGGCTCTGGCGCTACCGGGAAGTCTATCGCGAACGGCCGCCATGGGCCCGCATCTTGCGCTGGCGGTTTTGGTGAGCGTGGCCGTTGCCGGCATCCGGCCGGCTTGATGCCGGGCGGGCAAGTGCGTATTTCTGGGATCGACCCCCCGAATCGGGGCGGCCGAAACGTGGAGACGGAACTTGTCCGCACTGACGCGCTTTCTCGGTGACTCACCGCTCCGGGTGCTGATCAAGCTGCTTGTGGTCTCGTTCCTCGTCGGCCTTGTGATGCACGCCTTCGGCTGGTCGCCGATGGACGTCTACTACGGCATCCGCCAGTTCTTCCTCGACCTGTGGAATCTCGGCTTCCATGCCATCGACCGTTTCCTCGGCTACATCCTCTTGGGCGCGGCGATCGTCGTGCCGGTCTTCATCCTGCTGAGGATAGCCAGCTACAGGAAGTGATCTCAGGCGAAGCCTGACGCCACCTCGAACAGGATGGCGTGGCGAGCGGCAAGCGCCGGCACGTCCGTCGAATAGCCGCCGCCGATGACACCGCAGATCGGCATGCCGAGCCGGCGAAAATGGCGGATCACCATCGTATCGCGGGCTCGCAGGCCGTCATCGCTGAGCGACAGCCGGCCCAGCCTGTCCTCGGCGTGGACGTCGACGCCGGCATTGTAGAAGACGATGTCCCAGCGCGCTCTCGCCGACAGTTCCGGCAGGATGCCGCCGAGCCTGTCGAGATAGGCCGCGTCGCCGGTGCAGTCGGGCAGCGCGACGTCGAGATCGGAAGCGATCTTGCGCACCGGATAGTTGCGCTCGCCATGCATGGAAAAGGTGAACGCGCGAGGTTCATCCTTAAGGATATCGGCCGTGCCGTCGCCCTGATGCACGTCGAGATCGACGATCAGGATGTTTCTCGCGGCACCTTCGGCGAGCAGCACCAGCGAGGCGACGGCGACGTCGTTGAAGGTGCAGAAGCCGGCGCCCTGCGCGCGCCGCGCATGGTGGCTGCCGCCGGCGGCGTTGCAGGCGATGCCATGCCTCAGCGCCAGCCGCGCCACCAGCACCGTGCCGCCGGCGGCAAGCTGCGCCCTGAGCGAAACCCGCGGACCGACCGGAAAGCCGATCT
>NZ_RZOF01000263.1:0-8946 GCF_003998955.1 Mesorhizobium sp. M4B.F.Ca.ET.017.02.2.1
CCAGAAGGGGCGGAACAATTCGATCTTGGGACAGCGGTTCATCACCACTTTCAAGCCCGCCTCCTCCGCCAGCCGGGCGGCAGCGTCATCCCTCACCCCGATCTGGCCCCACAGCACCTTGGCATTGATGGCGATGGCTTCCTGCGCGACTTCCAGCAGATCCTCCGAGCGGCGGAACACCTCGACCATGTCGACAGGCCGGTCGATGGCCGCCAGCGATGGGTACACTTTAAGTCCGCGAATTTCCTTGACGCCGGAACTGGGGTTGACCGGGATCATGTCGTAGCCGGTTTCGTGCAGCACCCTCAGGACACCATAGGAAAACTTGGTCTTGTCGGGGCTGGCGCCCACCATCGCGATGGTTTTGACCGATTTCAGGATTTCTTGCAGATAAGCCTCCGGATAGGGCTCATCGTGGTTCATATGGGTCATTTCTTGTCGTCCAGCGGGGTCGCGATATCGGCTTTCAACTCATGCGCGGCCAAGGGGTCGAGGAAGGGGTTGCGGTAGAGCTTGTCGTGGCTTTCGACGCCGACCTCCAGCGTGCAGTCGCTCAGCGGGCGGGCAACGCAGAGGATGATGTAGCCATTGTTTATCTGGCGGTTGTTCAGCGCCACCTGCGCCCTCTGATCGACCTTGCCGCTGATCATCTTGGCCGCGCAGCTTATGCAGCCGCCATACTTGCAGCCGTAAGGCAGGTCCACGCCCTGCTCGCGCAGGCTCTGCAGGAGCGGCTTGCGGCGATCGACCGCAAAGGCCGCGCCGCCCTGGTTGGCGAGCGTGATGGTGAAGCTGGTCATACCCAGATGTCGCTCGTGCAATCACCGCCGGGATAACGGGTTTCGTGACAGCGGCTCGGCCCGTTCGGTTCCTTGCCGAAATCGACGACAAAGCGCGGATCGATTGCCATGCCGCCGTTTTCCGTATCGCAATTGACCATCAGCATGCAGCCGCCATTGGTGCGGATTTCCGGATAGAACTGGTTGTCCCAGGTCGAGAACAGCGAGGTCGTCACATAGAGGCGTTTGCCGTCGAGGCTGAGCTGGATCATTTGCGGCCCGCCAGTGACCTTCACGCCATTGACCTCGGGCGCGCGGCCGAGCAGTCCGCCCATCCACACCTGTCCGGTAAGCCTGGCGTTGTGAGGGTCGGAGATGTCGTACTGGCGGATGTCGCCATGCAGCCAGTTGCACAGATAGAGGTATCTGTCGTCCATCGAGAGCAGGATGACCGAGATCACGCCGGGTATCGGGATCGGCCATTCGGGATGCGGCTCATTCTCGACGTCGACGATCTTTTCCCATTGCCAGTCGCCCGCCGCGTCCTTCCACCAATGGATGATGTTTGCGGAAAGCGCCGCGCCGACAAAACCGTGGCTGCTGTCGGGATTGTGATGGAAGCGCACTTCCAGCGGGATCAGGCCGTCTTCACCGAGATAGAATGTCTGCCTTGGCTCCTTCTTCTCGAAATCCCAGAAATGGATCTCGCGGCCATATTTCAGATGGCCGACCTCTTCGAGGTCGAACCCGGGCATGAAGGTGTTGGGCGCGGCCCATTCCGAGCTGACCATCACGTTGTGCCGCGGCTGGTACCAGAAATCATAGCCGAACTTGATGCCGCCCATGGAGTTTTCCCAACGGCCGACGATCTCGAACTCCTTGCTGAGCTGCAGATAGCCGCCGGGGGCATTGCCTTGCGCGTCGCCAAGCATGGAGACGATGATATCCGAGCCGAGGCAATGCACCGTGTGCGGCGCCGACAGATTGGTCCTGGCCTTGATCTCGGCGCCGTCGATGACCTTGAACAAGGTCGGATTGCGGGGATCGGTGCCGCAATCGACAATATGCAGATTGGACGAGCGCACCCCCGGCACAATCAGGTATTTCCGCTCCATGCTGGCATCGCCATGGCACGACGAGCAGGCATTCCAGCCCGAATGATGCAGCTCATCGCCGATGCCCGGCATTTGCAGGCGTGAAATCACCTGGCTGTAGGTCGGGCTCTGCGGGTCGACATCGATGGTGCACAGATAGTCCGGCTTCTGAATGCCCGTGCCGGTGTAGATGGCAATCGTATAGAGCAGCTTTTCGCGCGGCGCCCGCATCGCCTCGGCGGGAGAAGCATAGCCCGGTCCACAGCAATGATTGGTCATGGGTACTTCCCCATTTGAACAGATCGCCGGCCAGCCCCAAGGGGGTTAGGCTGGAATGTTAGTGCATGCTCGGCGTTGGCGCTACGGCTGGGGCGGCCGGTGAAGCCTGCACCGTGATGACAACTCGGCGGCACGGCACCGCGCGGTGGAACAGCAGCGCTCCTCGCGCGTTGTTTAATTAGGAGTATCTAATATGAGATTCGTGGTGGTCCGGGAGCCAACCGACACTTGGGCCGTATTTGACACGATCGTTAATGAGCCGGCGGGATTCGCTAGCCAATGCCTCATCGGGTTGACGCGTGAACAGGCCGAGTGGTTTGCGTCAAGGTGCAATCAACAAATGTCGCGAAGCGTTCGGCGCGTTCAGGACATGCCGCGCAGTGTTGTGCCACTGATGCCGAGGGATGTGAATGAAACGATTCGTCGGCAGGCCACATGATGACCGAAGATGCGATGGCGGCTGTTTTGGCAGTCAGGAACACGGCAGCCGAGATCCTGGGGGTAGTTGACAGCGCCAACAAAACCGATGCCGCTGTCGACGTCCGCCGTCTGGGCGAGGCCGTCCAGTTCCTCGCCAATGCTCAGATCCTGGGCTACGATGTCCGTGCCGCGATGGTTTTGTACGGCGACCTGGGAACGCCATCCCTTCGAGCCAGAGACTGCGAGCAACTGTGGGCCAAATACGGAAAGGCCTTGCTCGCGTATTGATGAGATCAGATTTGAATGACCTCATCGGCTGCTGGAATGCGCGCGCCGCCAACGCGCGAGCCCTACTGAGGCGTGTCGCCCGCGTTCGCCATTTCGTCCTTGAAGCTCACCTTTGTGCTTTTCCGCACCATGGCCGCGAGGTCCTCGGCATCCCAGTTGGTCAGCCTGATGCAGCCATGCGAGAAGGTGGCGCCGATCTTGCCGGGTTCGGGCGTGCCGTGAATGCCGTAGCTCTCAATGGAGAGATCGATCCAGACCGAGCCTACGGGATTGTTGGGGCCGGCAGCAATGGTGAATGGCCGCTTGGCCTTGACCCCCTTGAAAGCGAAGTCCGGATCGTAGTGATAGGTCGGATTGCGCACCACGCGTTTGACCTCCGCCTCGCCAGTCGGCGCCGGCTTCTCGTCGCTGCCAATCGAAGCCGGGAAGACCGCGAGCCATTTGCCGGAAGGATCAAGCACGCGCACCTGGCGCGCGCCCTTGTCGACCTCGACACCGGCAATGGCGGCGGGAGGGTCCCCCCGGCCAACATCCGGCACCAGCAATTTCGTGCCGACCTTCCTGAAGCCGATGCCCGGATTGAGCCGCCTGAGCAATTGCTCGCTGATATGGAAGCGCTCCGCCAGCCTCTCCGTCGCATTGTGATAGCCGAGCCTCGGCAGGCGGGCCATCCGCTCCATGCGGGCCGGGATATGCCTGGTGAAAGGTCCGCGCACATCCTTGCGCGTCAACTCATAGGCAACCAGGACCGGGCTCGCGGAGGTTGCCATCAGCCTGTCCCAGGTCTCGCGCGTGAGCTTGCCGTCGGACGGCAATCCGTTCGCCGTCTGAAAGGCCCTGACCGCCCTGGCGAAATTTTCTGATGCACGGCCCTCGATCAAGCCTGGCGAGAAACGGGCGCGATCCAGAAGAATCTCTGCCTTCAGCAGGACGGGGCTGAAGCCTTTCGGTTCCTCGGCGGTGAATTGCGCCTCGTTGACGGTGGCTGGGTCCAGCTTGGCCGCCCCTGCCACGCCACAGGCGAGGGCAAGCGCCACAGCGACCAACAGAACGAGCCGGGGCATCGATGTCACTCCACGAAAACCTGCTTGTATTATGACGCGGCAGGGCTCTTCTGGTTCCGTTCGCTCACAGCTGCAGGGGAGAACCTGACCAGATGAGGCACTCCAGCCGGCGATGAAAAGAACTCTGGCGAGGGTCTTGCAATCTCGCCATGTAACGCCCCGCCACCCGCCCTTATCGCCCGCTGGGCGCGCCCGGCTTCATAATGATCTCCCGGTGCGGATACGGAATGCTGATGCCATTCGCCTTGAACGTATCCCACAGCGCCAGCAGCACCTTGCCGCGCACATTGGTCAGGCCTTGCTGGGGGTCGCGGATCCAGAAGCGCAGGACGAAGTTCAGCGAGGAGTCGCCGAAATCGGTCAGCCAGCAGACCGGCCGCCGGTCGGCCTCGACCCGGCCGACGCTGATCGCCGCCTCGATCGCCAGTTCGCTGACCTTATGCGGGTCGGCGTCGTAGGAGACGCCGAAGTTCACGTCGAGCCGGACGAGGTTGTCGCTGAACGACCAGTTGATGACCCTTTGGGTGATGAAGTCCTCGTTGGGGATCAGGAACTCGCGGCCGTCGCGCGTCACCACCGAGACGAAGCGCGCCCGCAATTCGCGGATCCAGCCGAAGGTGCCTTCGAGCGAAATGGTGTCGCCCGGCTTGATCGACTTGTCGAGCAGGATGATGACGCCGGAGACGAAGTTCGAGACGACCTTCTGCAGGCCGAAGGCGAGACCGACGCCGACGGCGCCGGAAAACACCGTCAGCGCCGTCAGGTCGAGGCCGACGGCGGAAAGTGCCACGGCGCCGGCCACCAGCACGAGGCCGATCTTGGCCACCTTGCCGATAAGCACGCGGATCGACGGCGTCAGCTCCTCGGAGAGGCGGACACGCTCATCGATGTAATTGCCGACGACCACCGCAAGCCAGACCGTCGCGACCAGCAGCAGCGCCGCCTTCAGCACCATGAGCGCAGAAAGCCGAACCGCGCCGAGCGGGATTGCCAGGCTGTCGAGGACGGTGGCCGCGTCGTCGCTGACGTGCAGGATGACAAGGGCCGCATAGATCCACGCCAGCCAGCCCAGCGTGCGCGCGACGAGGCGGTTGCGGATGATGCGCGACAGCACCGTCGCGAACAGCCACGCCCGCGCGAGCAGCAGCGCGACCTGGATGAGATGGGTGCGGCTTGGCCAGGTGACGGCGCGCAGCAGGCTGAGCGCGGCGAACAGGAAGAGCGTGAACAGGATCCAGTCGGTGCGCCGCAGCAGGGCGATCACCACCCGCAACAGTCCGGGATGGCCCTTGATCTGGCGCGCCTGGCCCTCTACCAGCGGCTCGACGCGCAGCGCCGCGAGCTTGGCCAGCGCGAACAGTGCGGCGATGATGCCGAGCTGATAGACGAACCACGGCGTGGCGGCATAGTCGAACCATCCGCCGGCCCAGGCCTGCGATCTGTCGATGGCGTCGCGAAAATCCATTTGCCACGACCACTTGGCTAAGGAACTGCAACTTGTGGTCCACAATGTCGCCGGGCTTGAGAATGGTCAAGCGGACTTCGCTCGGCCCCTGGCCTGCGCCCACTCCGGCGCGTGTCCGGCGCGCTCGGGGTTTGTGCGGCCAGGCGTGAACGGCCACTGAAGAGCTGGGGAACAATGGCCCGTCCATGCCCGGCGCGCTCGACCCGCCGCGCTTCGGTTGATAAGCCCTGTCGCCGTAGTAAAGGTTTTCGAGTCGAAATATGACGGTTGCGATCGAGATGGGCGAGACGAGCGCGGGGGCCACGGCGGCCCTCGACCTCGAGGAGCTTTTGGCGACCCGGCTTCTGGTGCAGGGCAATTCCGGCTCCGGCAAGTCGCATCTCTTGCGCCGGCTGCTCGAACAGAGCGCGCCCTGGGTGCAGCAGACCATCATCGACCCTGAAGGCGACTTCGTCTCGCTCGCCGAGCGCTTCGGTCATCTGGTGATCGATGCCGAGGAGCACACCGAGCGCGGCCTGCAGGCGGCCGGCGAGCGGGCGCGCATCCACCGCGTCTCCACCGTCCTCAACCTCGAGGGGCTCGACGCCGAGAACCAGATGCGGCGCGCCGCCGCCTTCCTCGGCGGGCTGTTCGAGGTCGCGCGCGACCACTGGTATCCGATGCTGGTGGTGGTGGACGAGGCGCAGCTGTTCGCGCCGGCGGTGGCGGGCGAGGTTTCCGACGAGGCGCGCAAGCTTTCGCTCGGCGCGATGACCAATTTGATGTGCCGCGGCCGCAAGCGCGGGCTGGCCGGCATCATCGCCACGCAGCGGCTGGCGAAGCTTGCCAAGAACGTCGCGGCGGAAGCCTCCAACTTCCTGATGGGCCGCACCTTCCTCGACATCGACATGGCGCGCGCCGCCGACCTGCTCGGCATGGAGCGGCGGCAGGCGGAGGCGTTTCGCGACCTCGAGCGCGGGCAGTTCATGGCGCTCGGTCCGGCGCTGTCGCGGCGTCCGCTCGGCCTGCGCATCGGCCCGACCGATACAAAACCGCGCAACGGCACGCCGCGGCTGATGCCGCTACCGGAAGCTGCACTTGAGGATGCGCGCGCGATCATCCTCGCCGCGCCGCCGCCCGAGACGGTCAGGCCGCAGCGCCGGGCGCCCTCGCCCGACCTGCTCGACCAGCTGATGGCGGCGAAATCGGCGGCGCTGGAGATCCGCCCCGAGCCGGCGGAGGCCGCACCCAGCGCCGAGGATCTTGCCGAGCGGCGCGAACGGATGGACCGCGTGCTCGGTGCCGTGCTCGCCGAACCCGATGCCGGTTTTCGCGTCATCGGCGTGCTCTACCAGGAGTTCGTCGTCCGGTGCCGGATCGAGGGCCTGGCCTCGGTGGTGCCGGACCTTGCCGAGTTCCGCCGCATGCTGACGCGGGCGCGGGCCGGCCTCGGCTCCGAAATGGCGGAAGACGACGCCTGGCGCGACGTCTCGGTGCGCGCCTCGCTGCTGCCCGAAGACATGCAGGGCGTGTTCATGATGATCGCCCGCGCGGCGAAGGAGAGCCGGCCCTGCCCGAGCGACGCGGCGATCGCGCGCGCCTATGGCTCGCACTCGCTGCGCCGCGCGCGCCGCCTGCTCACCTATATCGAGGAGCAGGGCCTCATCGTCTGCCAACTCGACGGCACCGGCCGGCGCACCGTGACGCTGGTGGAGCTTGCCTGGGCGACGGCGCCGGGCGATCCCAATGCCGAGGAGGCGGAGCTAGGCGTTTCGTGACGAGAGCAAGGCCCCGTACGGGGCCTTACCCTATCGCCATCGAGTCTAGCGTGCTGCCTATTTGCCCATCAGCTGCTTGGCGTTCTCCGCCGTGATCGCCGTCGTCTCCACCGTCACCGTCGGCTCCACCGCGGTCGCGCAGTCGAGCAGGATCTTCTTCGACATCTCGATCGCTTCCTTGGCGCCGGTCGGATAGGTGAAGGTCGCCGCCCAGTCGCCCTTGGCGACGGCCTCGATGCCGCCGGCCGGGCCGGGCAGGCCGTCGGTGCCGATGATCTTGACGTCCTTGCCGGCGCCCTTGGCAGCCAGCAGCGCGCCCGCCGCCATCATGTCGTTCGAGGCGTAGAGCACCTTGATGTCGGGATGCGCCTGCAGCATGGCGGCAAAGGCGGTCTGGGCTTTATCCGGAACCCAGTCGGCGGCCTGCTCGGCGACGACCTGGATTTTGGCGTTCTCCTTCACGCCGTCCTTGAAGCCGTTGAGGCGCTCCACCGCCGGCGTCGAGCTCGGCAGGCCTTCCAGCACCGCCGTCTCGCCGCCGTCGGGCAGCAGCGTCTTTGCCGTGTACTTCCCGGCCTCGAGCGCGATCTTGTAATTGTCGCCGCCGATGAAGGCGGTGTAGTCCTTGCCGGGATCGCCGACCGTCTTGCGGTCGAGCTCGATCACCGGAATGCCGGCATCCATGGCGCGCTTGACGGCCGGCGTCAGAGGGGCGGCCTCGAAGGGCGAGATCAGCAGGAGATCGACCTTCTGAGTGATGAAGTTGTCGACCTGCGACGTCTGCGTGTTGACGTTGCCGGCGCCGTCGGCGATCTGCAGCGTGAACTGCGGAACGTCCTTGGCCGCGGCCGTCAGCTCGTCATTGACGTGCTGGCGATAGGGCTCGGCGTTGTTGGCCTGCGAAAAGCCGATGACGAACTGGCCGTCCTTGGCGCAGGCCTTGACCATCGGGGCGGCGGCCTGGGCGGTGCTGGCGATGCACAGGCCTGCGCCTGCCAGAAGCGCGGCCTTGAGGGCACGCTTCGATCCTCTCAGTGTGGTTTTCATGCTCACTCTCCTCCTCGTCTGGCCGGGGGCGGACAGACCTTTGGTTTCAGTCTCGGGGGTATGCTTGCCGCCGGCCTCCTACCTGCCCAATCCCTCGCGGCGGCGAACGAGGGATTGGAGCACTGCCGCCAGCACGATGATCGCGGCGGTCGCGAGCAGCTGCGTGGCTGGGGTGATGTTGTTGAGCTGAAGGATGTTGGCGAGCGCACCGAGCATGATGGTGCCGGCGACGGTGCCGACCATCGAGCCGGCGCCGCCGAACAGGCTGGTGCCGCCGATGACGACGGCGGCGATCGCCGTCAACTCGTAGCCCATGCCGTCATTGGCGCTGCCGAAATTGAACTGGCCGGCATGCACGATACCGGCAAGTGCTGAGGCAAAGCCAGTGATGGCGTAGACCGAGATCTTCACCATCGACACCGGCACGCCGGAAATGCGCGCGGCGCGCTCGTTGCCGCCGACGGCAAAGACGTAACGGCCGAAACGCGTGGTGTTGAGCACCACCGTGGCGATCGCGGCAAAGGCGATGAAGACGATGGTTGCCACCGGCACTGTGTTGTCGAACAGCCGCTCGCCCAGCACCGCGAACACCGGCGGCGCCAGGCCCGGGCCCTCGCCATAGGAGATGTTGATGTACTGGTTGCCGGAAACGATGAGCGCAAGGCCCCGCGCCGCCTGCAGGCCGGCGAGCGTGACGATGAACGGTTCCAACCGGAAGCGGGTGGAGATCGAGCCCTGGACGATGCCGAAAGC
>NZ_RZOF01000264.1:0-8887 GCF_003998955.1 Mesorhizobium sp. M4B.F.Ca.ET.017.02.2.1
TTGGGGCTGTCTCCCGGGCCGCTGGTGAACCGGGGCCGTCCGCCGGACGGACGGCCGCATCCCCCGCCGAGGCAGCATCGGACGCGATCTGGCGCGAAAGCCGCACTGTTTCCTGCGACGGCTCGACGCCGAGCTCGCGCTTGAGCAGTTCGCGGCAACCCTGGAACTGGGCCAAGGCACGCGAGCGTTCGCCTGCCCTGGCGTAGAGGCGCATCAGCAGCCGGTGGCTTTCTTCGCGCAGATTGTCGATGGCGAGCAGGCGCTGGCCGACGGACTGTGCCTGCGAAAGGTCGCCGGCATCGGCCAGCCGGAGCGCCATGCCTTCGAGAACGGTCTGCGCCAGATTGCGGCAGCGGGTGCGTTCGAAGGTCAGCCAGTCGGAGAACTCGGCGCTGGCCGACGGACGGCTTTCGAGGAATTCGCCGTAGCGCCAGACCGGAGCAGCGCCTTCGACTATCCCGGCCGGGTTGCTGGCAAGGCTGGCGAGCCGGTCGGCGTCGACGGCAAGCGCGGCCGGATCGAGGGTGACGGCATCGCGGTCTCCGCCGAGCGCCTGCGGCCCGAGCGCGGCGCGCAGCGACGACAGCGCCTTCCTCAGGCTGCCGCGCGCCTGCTCCTCGTCGCGATCGCTCCAGAACAGCGCCGCCAGCTTGTCGCGGCCATGCAGCCGCCCGGCGGGCATGGCCAGATAGGCCAGCAGCAATTCGCATTTGCGTGTCGGCAGTTCGACAGGCTGCCCGGCCGCGTCGCGCAGCGAAAACCCGCCCAGCAGGCACAGTTCGAACGGCCCGCGATCGGTCGTCGGGCTCGCCCTGTCATGCGCCGGGACGCTTTCCCCCACCCGCCACAGCTCCTTTTCGCGACGATTTCCCGAAGATTTCACGCTTCGCGAACGCCGGCTTCCCGGCCGTCGCCGATATCCGGCCCATAGCGATCACGGAGATCGCGCCAAACCGGAGAAGACCAATGACCCTGCATAGCATGAAAGACACCCTGCCCCTAGCCGCGACGCCGGCCGGATGGATGTCCGGCATTCTGCGCCGCACCATCACGCGCTCCGTCAGCGACGCGGCGCGGGATGAGGCCGTTCGCCGCAGCCTGCGCCATGTCGGCGGCTTCGACGACCGCCTGCTCCGCGACATCGGCGTTGGCCGCGACGAGATCTTCAACGTCGTCGCGCTCGGCATCAAGCCGGCCAGTCGCCTCGGCTGAGCCAACCAAACAAACAAATCCAAGGAAAGATGAGATGTTCACCAAGACAAATACGTCCAACCTCGCCGGCGCCGTCATCGTGCTGGCGGCGATCGTCGGTGCCGGCGCGCTCACGAGCGGCGCCCATGCCGGAGATTTCAAGGTCAAGCACGGCATCGCGCATGCGGTGACGCAGGGCGGCGGGGTAAATGTGCATGGCCGCCCTGCACCCAGCCCCGGCGGCTTCAAGGCGGCGAGCAGACTGCCGTCGCTGGTCGACAGGGTGCAGCCGCGCATCCACGCCAAGATCGACTGCGTGCCCAACGGCTGCAAGTCGGGTCCGCCCGACCTCTACAAGCACAAGAAGCTGCCGTGCGAGCTCTTCGGCTGCAAGCCCGACCATGGCGGCCACCATCACGGCCACCACAAGCACGGCGCCTGGGGCTGGGGCGGAGTGACCATCGTGGCCTCCGACCACGGCGGCTGCGGCTATGAATTCTGGAAATGGAAGGTGACCGGCTGGCGCTTCTGGAAGCACGCCTATCTCGCCTGCCGCGACTGGGAGTAGGGTTTCGCAACGCCTTCAAATGCCTTGCCTTCCCCTCGCCTTGCGGGGGGAAGGTTTTCGGCCGGTCCGTCCTGCTCGATGGATGCCCCGCCCGTCGGGGCTAGGCGATGCGACGCTGGCGGCGCGACGACTGGCCGCCGCTGGCCCCGGACTGCTCCAGCGCCAATTGGTCGGAAGTGACCAGCCGGCCACGGCCTTCCTTCTTGCCGACATACATCAGCCGGTCGGCGAGCGCGACCAGCGCGTCGGGATCGGCGGCTTCCGTCGGATAGATGGCGACACCGACGGTGCAGCCGACCTGGATGTCGCCGTTCGGGGCCGGAACCTTGATGCGCAGCCGCTCCAGCACGCGCTCCGCTACGCGCACCGCCTTCTCCCTGGCCAGGTCCGGCTTGCCTGAGAACAGGAAGGCGAACTCGTCGCCGCCGAGCCGCGCGACGAAGTCGGCGCTGCGCAGGATCGTGCGCAGCTTGTCCGACACGCGCTGCAGGAGCGCATCGCCGGCCTCGTGGCCAAGCGTGTCGTTGACCTCCTTGAAGCGGTCGAGGTCGATGAACAGCAGGCCCGCCGCGTCGCCGGTTGCGGCGCAGCGGCCGATCACCGATTTGAGCTCGTTGTGAAAGGCGCGCCGGTTGGGCAGGTCGGTCAGAAGATCGTGGTTGGCCGAATGGTCGCTCTGCTGCTTGGCCAGCTCGATCTCGCGCTTTTGCACCGACAGTTCCTCGTTGGCAGCCTTGAGGTCGAGCAGCAGCTGGGCGTTGAGGTCCTCGACGACCTTGCGGTCGCTGATGTCGACGACGAAACCCTCGAGAAATTCGAGCTCGCCGGCCTCGTCCCAGACACCGCCGCCGATCTCGCGGACCCAGAGCGGCTCGCCGACCCTCGGCACGATGCGGTAGTCGACGTTCCAGTTGCAGCGCGCCTCGAGCGTTGTCGACGGCGGCGTAGACAGCGGCGAGATCGTCAGGATGGATGGCCGAGACGTAGTCGCGCACCGCATTGTGGATGAAATCGCTCGGCCGGTAGCCGCTGACGGTGAAAATGCCGTCGCTGATATAGAGCATCGTGTAGGACTGGTCGTTGCGGCAGCGGTAGAGATAGCCGTCCATGCGACCGGTGATGCTGAGCAGCGCGTCCAGCCGCTCGTCGTGGTGGCCCCCCTGGCCGACCGCGGATGCAGAAACCCCGTCATGCTTCATGGCCGCACCCCCGAGTTGGCGGTCTGAGCGCGCCGTAGATGCCGTTACGGCAAGTCGGCAAGAGGTCTTCTATATCAGGTGAGTATTCTCAATCTGTTATGGCGATGCGCCCTTAGTGCACCGCTTCTCAGTTGCCCGCCGTGTAAGCCGCGATCGCCGCCATGTTGACGATGTCTGAATCCTTGGCATTCAGCGAGACGATCTGCACCGGCTTGTTAAGGCCGACCAGCAGGGGGCCAATGACGGTCGAGCCGCCGAGCTCCTGCAGCATCTTGGTCGAGATCGAGGCCGAGTGGAACGCCGGCATGATCAGCACGTTGGCCGGGCCGATCAGCCGGATGAACGGGTACTGCGCCATGGCGCGGGCGTTGAGCGCCACGTCGGCCGCCATCTCGCCGTCATACTCGAAATCGACGCGGCGCTTGTCGAGGATGCGCACCGCCTCCTGCACGCGCTCGGAGCGCTCGCCCTGCGGATGGCCGAAGGTCGAATAGGCGAGCATGGCAAGTCTCGGCTCGTAGCCCATGCGGCGGGCGAAGCCGGCCGCCTCCTCGGCGATGTCGGCGATCTGCTCGGCGTTCGGCATGTCGTGCACGGCGGTGTCGGCGACGACGACGGTGCGGCCCCTGGCGAGCACGATCGAGACGCCGATGACGCGGTGGCCGGGCTTGGCGTCGATGACGCGGCGGATGTCGTCGAGCGCGGTCGAATAGTTGCGGGTGACGCCGGTGACGATGCCGTCGGCATCGCCCAGCGCCACCATGCAGGCGGCGAAATGGTTGCGGTCGTTGTTGATCAGGCGCTGGCAGTCGCGGAACAGGAAACCCTTCCGCTGCATGCGCTCATAGAGATAGTCGGTGTAGATGCCGTTGCGGCGCGACAGCCTGGCATTGATGATCTCGATGCCCTGCTTGTTGAGCTCGATGCCGGCGTGCTTGGCGTTTTCCTTGATGACGTCGTCGCGGCCGAGCAGGATCGCGGTGCCGAGGTTCTGGTTCACATAGGAGACGGCGGCGCGCATCACCTGCTCCTCCTCGCCCTCGGCGAAGACGATGCGCTTGGGCTGGCGGCGCACACGGTCGTAGATGCGCTGCAGCGTCGAGGCGATCGGATCGCGGCGGGCGGAAAGCTCCTGCGCGTAGCGGCCGAGATCGAGTATCGGTTTGCGGGCGACACCGGACTCCATCGCGGCCTTGGCGACAGCCAGCGGGATCGCCGCGATCAGGCGCGGGTCGAACGGCACCGGGATGATGTAGTTGGGGCCGAATTTTGGGCGGTTGCCCTGATAGGCTGCGGCGACATCGTCGGGCACGTCCTTGCGCGCCAGCTCGGCCAGCGCGCGGGCGGCGGCGATCTTCATCTCGTCATTGATGGTGGTGGCCCGGACATCCAGCGCGCCGCGGAAGATGTAGGGGAAGCCCAGCACGTTGTTGACCTGGTTCGGATAGTCCGAACGGCCCGTGGCCATGATGGCGTCGGTGCGGATTTCGGCCACTTCCTCGGGCGTGATCTCGGGATCGGGATTGGCCATGGCGAAGATGATCGGGTTCTTGGCCATCGACTGCACCATGGCGGTGGTCAGCGCGCCCTTGGCGGAGAGGCCGAGGAAGACGTCGGCGCCGTCCAGCGCCTCGGCCAGCGATCGCGCCTCGGTCTTGACGGCATGCGCCGACTTCCACTGGTTCATGCCCTCGGTGCGGCCCTGGAAGACGACGCCCTTGGTGTCGCACAGGATGATGTTTTCCGGCGAAAAGCCCATCGCCTTCATCAGCTCGATACAGGCGATGCCGGCCGCGCCGGCGCCGTTGCAGACCATCTTGGTGGTCTTCATGTCGCGGCCGGTTATCTCCAGCGCGTTGATCAGGCCGGCCGCGGAGATGATGGCGGTGCCGTGCTGGTCGTCGTGGAAGACGGGGATGTCCATCAATTCCCGCAGCCGCTGCTCGATGATGAAGCATTCCGGCGCCTTGATGTCTTCCAGATTGATGCCGCCGAAGGAGGGGCCGAGGAAGCGCACGCAGTTGATGAACTCGTCGGCGTCCTCGGTGTCGACCTCGAGGTCGATGGAATCGACGTCGGCGAAGCGCTTGAACAGCACCGACTTGCCTTCCATCACCGGCTTGGAGGCGAGAGCGCCGAGATTGCCGAGGCCGAGAATGGCGGTGCCGTTGGAGATGACGGCGACCATGTTGCCGCGCGTCGTGTAGTCGAAGGCGCGGCTCGGATCCTCCGCGATGGCGCGAACCGGAACGGCGACGCCCGGCGAATAGGCGAGGCTGAGATCGCGCTGCGTCGCCATCGGCTTGGTGGCGACGATCTCCAGCTTGCCGGGGCGGCCCATGGCGTGGAATTCCAGCGCCTCCTGCGCGCTGACGGACGGACCGCTGTTTTCGGTTTTCCTGGCCATGATCTCTTGATTTCCTCACCGGTGCGGCGCCCTTGAGATGGGCGCCATGTTATTGAGCTTCCGGATTAAGGCCAGAGGCCGCCGCTGTAAACCGGCAAGCTCGGCAAAGCTCGCCCTACTCCGACGAAGCCGCTCAGGAACGTCCCGCAGCCGCCGCGGATGCCGCGATCTCGCGCGCATGCTGGCGTACCGTTCCGTAGCGCCGCAACGACCCGGTTCCGGGAAAGGGCCATTGCGAAAGCGTTGGCTCGGCGCTTCCCATGCGCTCGCGCAACGCCGACAGGAATTCCATCAGCTCCCGCCGCTGCGGCCACACCTTGGCCATGGTGCGGCTGCGGATCTCGTCGCGCGGTATGGCGCGGTCGCGCAAGGTTTCGACGGCGCGCCTGATGGCCGCCGGTTCGGGCTCGGCGATGATGCAATAGTCCGGATCGAAATAGACATCGCGGCCGCCGACGCTCGGCGTGCTCACCACCGGCAGCCCGGCCATGAGATATTCCATGCTCGAGCACATCGCCCCCTCGACGGCCGACAGGCAGAGCCCGACCGCGGCCTGGGCGTAGACGCGATTGACTTGTTGCGGCGTCAGCCGGCCGGTCCGGCCATCGACGATCGGATTGGCGATCCGGTGCAGCGGCGACTGCGCCTGCAGGCGCCGGATGAAGGCGCGGTCGCCGGCCGGCGGCAGTTCGCCGATCGAGATGGCAATATGGACCAGCCTTTCGATGTCGAAGCCGAGATAGTGGCGCTTGGTGTTCGAGATGCGGCCGTTGTAGACGGCATCGAATTCGACCGGGACATCCGGCAGGGGCCGAAAGATGTCCTCCGAGACCATCAGATTGTGGTTGGAGAAAATCGCCGTGCCCCCGACCGCGGCAACGAGGCGGCGCTCCGCCTCGTTGTTGCAGAGAAAAATCAGCTCGTGGAGCGGGAAGTGCTCGCGATACCAGGCGATGTCCTGGCCGAGCCTGGCGATGACGTGCGGCCGTTCGAGTGTCCAGCTCGGCATCAACAGGAATGCGGCGCGGCGCGAGGCGAGGTGCCTGCCGATCGCCGCTATCGAGCTGAGCGGGCGCTCGCCGCCGATCGGCATGTAGATCAGCAGCGGATCATGGCTGAGCACATGGATCGCGACCTTCATGCCGCCGCCGAGGCCGGACAGCGGGCCGTGGCCGGGAAGCAGGAAAGGCAATCGCTTTTGCACCGACTGATTGAGACGGCCAAGCCTGTGGCCGGCGCGCCGCTGCAGGCGTTCGAGCGGCGTGCCGGCCGACCCGACCATCTCCTCGAATGATTCCTGACCGAACCTGTCCATCGACCCCGCCCCCGAGCTCCGTGGATGACTTATGCTGGCCGCCGGCGCGTTGCAATGCCGGCACGCCTTGGCCGCCGGTGGCCGGAGCGACGCGGTCTTCCCCTGCTTTTCGAGCGGCCGGCATTAAACCCGGCAACCACATCTGCTAGCGTGCCCCAATGAACATGCACATGCCGACCGACAACGACGCCCCGGACACGATGGCGCCGGCGCCTGCCGTGGGCGGCGTCACGCCGATGATGGAGCAGTATATCGAGATCAAGGCGGCGAACCCGGATTCGCTCCTGTTCTACCGCATGGGCGATTTCTACGAGCTGTTCTTCGACGATGCCGAGAAAGCAAGCCGCGCGCTCGGCATCGTGCTGACCCGGCGCGGCAAGCACCAGGGACACGACATTCCGATGTGCGGCGTGCCGGTGCATGCGGCGGATGACTATCTGCAGAAGCTGATCGCGCAAGGCTTCCGCGTCGCCGTCTGCGAGCAGACCGAGGACCCGGCGGAGGCCAAAAAGCGCGGCTCGAAATCGGTGGTGCGGCGCGACGTGGTGCGGCTGGTGACGCCCGGCACCATCACCGAGGACAAATTGCTGGCGCCGTCCGAATCGAGCTTCCTGATGGCGCTCGGGCGGGTGAAGGGAGGCAGCAACGATCATGCCTTCGCACTGGCCTGGATCGAGATCTCGACCGGGGTCTTCCGCGTCGCCGAGACCACCGCCGACCGGCTGCTCGCCGACATCTTCCGCGTCGACCCGCGCGAGCTGATCGTCGCCGAGCCGGTGTTTTACGACCCCGAGCTGAAGCCGCTGTTCGACGTCATCGGCCGCGTCGCCAGCCCGCAGCCGCCGTCGCTGTTCGATTCGGCCTCGGCCGCGGGACGCATCGCACGCTTCTTCGCGGTGGCGACGCCGGACAGTTTCGGGACGTTTTCGCGCGCCGAACTGTCGGCCATCTCAGGCACTATTGCCTATGTCGAGAAGACGCAGAAGGCCGAGCGGCCGCCGCTGTCGCGACCGGAGCGCGAGGAGAGCGGCTCGACGCTGTTCATCGACCCGGCGACGCGCGCCAATCTGGAGCTCTTACGCACGCTTTCGGGCAGCCGCGACGGCTCGCTGTTCAAGGCGATCGACCGCACGGTGACCGGCGGCGGCGCGAGGCTCTTGGCCGACCGGCTGATGGCGCCGCTGACCGATCCGGCGGCGATCGGCGCCAGGCTCGATTCGGTGTCGTTCTTCCGCGCCGAAACGCGGCTCTGCCAGGCGGCGCGGACGAGCCTGAAGAGCGTCGCCGACATGCCGCGCGCGCTGTCCAGGCTGGCGCTCAATCGCGGTGGTCCGCGCGATCTCGGCGCGTTGCGCGCCGGCTTCGAGGCGGCCGACGCAATCGTGCATCTGTTTGCGGCGACCACCCTGCCGCGGGAACTTGCGGCGGCGCTGGCCTCGATCAAGGCCTTGCCGCGCGATCTGCGCGACCATCTCAGCCAGGCGCTGGACGAGGAATTGCCGCTGTTGAAGCGCGACGGCGGCTTCGTGCGGTCGAGTTACAATGCCGAGCTCGACGAGATGCGGGCGCTGCGTGACGAGTCGCGCAAAGTGATCGCCGGGCTGGAGCGCTCGCTGATCGAGGTGACCGGCATCCGCTCGCTGAAAATCCGGCACAACAACGTGCTCGGCTACTACATCGAGGTCACCGCCAATCACCATGCAGCGATGACCGGCAGCGACGAGGCCAAGGGGCGCTTCATCCACCGCCAGACCATGGCCAACGCCATGCGCTTCACTACGACGGAGCTGGCCGAGCTGGAATCGAAGATCGCCAACGCCGCCGACCGGGCGCTGAGCATCGAGCTCGCCGCCTTCGACCGGCTGACGGCCGAGGTTGTCGGCGAAGCCGACAGCATCCGCGCCGGCGCCGAGGCGCTTGCCGCGCTCGACGTGTCGGCCGCCCTTGCGCTGCTTTCGGAAAGCGAGGCCTGGTGCCGGCCGGAAGTCGATTCCAGCCTCGCCTTCGAGATCGAAGGCGGCCGGCATCCGGTGGTCGAGCAGGCGCTGCGGCGATCGGGCGAAGGCCCGTTCGTCGCCAACGACTGCGACCTTTCGCCGGAAGGCGGCGCCAAGGCCGGCGCCATCTGGCTGCTGAACGGTCCCAACATGGGCGGCAAGTCGACCTTCCTGCGGCAGAACGCGCTGATCGCCATCCTTGCCCAGACC
>NZ_RZOF01000265.1:0-8826 GCF_003998955.1 Mesorhizobium sp. M4B.F.Ca.ET.017.02.2.1
CCAGTGCTCCGGCCAGATGCGGCAGCCCGTCCTTGACGTCGACATTGACGTCGCCGGAGACCGACGCCTCGTTGACGGCGCCGCTGAGCCCGCTCAGCACCAAGAGGCCGTTGCCGAAATCGGCGTCGGCGGCGAGCGAGGCCGAGGTGCCGGTTCCCATGCCCGGCAGGCCAACGCCGGTCGTCATCAGCCAGGGCTCGATGTCGGAGGCTTCGAGGCTGACCTTGCCCTTGGCCGACGCGCCTTGCTGCGTATCGGCGACCGTTCCCTCGAAGCTCGCCCTGAAGTCGTCGGCGGTCAGGTTGAAGCTCGTCGCCAGGCCACCGTCGAGCGTGCCCTTGGCGGAGACATCGGTGGTCGCCTGGCCGAGCATGCCAAGCGGCAATGCCGGCAGGCCGTAGAGCGCCAACAGCGCGGTGGCGTCGGCATTCCTGGCGTTGAAGGTCAGCATCACCGGCGCCTGGGCAAGGCTGTCGGCCTTGCCCTTGCCGGAAAGCGATGCCGAAAAGGCCGAGCCGCCGGCCTTGCCTTGCGCGCTCACCGCCAGTCCCGTCGTGCCGTCGCCATTGTCGGCCGCACTCGTCACCACATCGATGCGGGCATCCTGGAGCAGTTCCGGATAGGCGACCGCGCGGGCCGCCAGTCCTTTCAGCAGCTCATTGTCGGGATAGTGCTGCGCCGCCACGTCGACCAGCGGCTTGAGGTCGACGGCGACCACCGAGGCGTCGAGCTTGCCGGTCGGGCTCTCCGGGAAATCCTTGATCCGCCCGGTGGCGCTGATCGAGGCGCCGGCCAGCCCGCTGAGCGACAGCCGGTCGATCTCGAGCAATCCCTTGCGCAGCCGCAGCGCCGTGTCGACGGTGTCGGCCGTCAGCCCGCCGGCGCTCACCGGCCCGGCCTTGATCTGGAAGTCGAGGTCGCGATCGGAAAACCGGTTGGCGCCCTTGTCGCTGACGAAGATCGAGGCGAATGCCGCCAGACCGTCGACGTCGAGCTCGCCACCCTCCAGCCGCATAAGCACCGAGGGCCTGGCGTCGTCCGGCTGGCTGGAATCGATGCGGCCCGAAAACCGGGCCTTGCCGAGGATCAGTTCGAGATCGCTGAAGGCCTGGCGCTTCTCGCTGAGATCGACCCTGGCCTTGAAGCCGGCGGCCGGCAATCGGCGGACCGCCTCGTCGACGTCCTTGGACAGCCAGGCGGCAAAACCCGAAGGCTGCGCCACGGCAAGCAGCAGCGAGCCGGTGAAGCCGAAATGATCCTCGACGCTGAGCATGCCGTTGGCTTCGAGCGTGGCGCGGCCGGGCAAGGTCGCGGCAATCGACTTCACCGACCAGCCGCCTTCGGCCGGTTCGGCCGAGAGATGCACGTCCCGCACCGTCGTGTCGCCGGCGACCACGGCCGGCAGTCTCACCTCGACCGTGCCGGGGATGGTCGGCTTCGGCATATGCAGAAGCGCCTGCTCCAGCGCATTGACGCGCTGGTCGAGCGTTACGCCGTCGACGGCAGCGGCGCCGACGGCTTCGTCGAACTGCACCTGCGCGCCGTTGGCCTCAATCGAGAAGTGCGGCTTCAGCCCGAGCTCGACCGAGGCTTTGCCGTCGGCGGTGTAGGGATTGTCGAGCGGTCCGGTTTCGAAGCGGAACTCGTCGAAGGCGAGCTTCTGGTGATCGAGCGAGAACTTGCCGTTGAGGCGGAAGCCCGGGTCCGGCTTGCCGGCCGAGACCTTCACCGTCTCGCCATCGGTGCCGCGCAACTCGGCCGAATTCCTGTCGTTGCCGGAGATCTTGAACTGGCCGGAATAGGCGACGGCGCCCTTGACGAGGCCGGCATTGCCGTCGGTCTCGATGACCAGCGGATAGGCGTCCGGATCGGCCTTCAGCCGCAGCCGCATCTGGCCATTGCCTTCGGCCCTGCCGGTCGAGGCGGTGACATCGGTGCGCAGGCCGTCGAGCTTGAGCGTTCCATCCATCCGCCATGGCCCGGCGAGCGACTTTGCCGAGACGGTCGAATTGATCTCGGAAATCAGGTGGCTGCGCCCGCCGGCGGCATGGCGCAAAGCGACCTCGCCTTCCGTCACCGTCAGCTTCTCGATCGCGATCTGGTTGAGGTCGAAGGGCGCGGTCGGCCGCATCGCCCAGTCGACCGTGCCGTCGGCGGCGATGTCGATCGTCGCCTTCGGACGCACCAGCCGCATGTCGAAGATCAGCACCTCGCCGCGCAGGAAGGGGGCCAGTTCCGCATCCATCGAGAAGGTCTCGACGGTCATTGCCGGCTGGCCTTCGGGACCGCCGGCAACCGAAACATTGGAGAAGGTCACTGAAGGAAACGGCAGCAGCCTGGCCGTCGCATCGCCCTCGACGGTAACCTTGCGGCCGAGGATGGCGCTCGCCTCGCGCTCGAAATCGGCGCGGTAGCCCGCCCAGTCGATAAAATACGGCACCACCAGCGCCGCGCACAGCACCAGCACGAACAGGCCACCGAAGATCACGAACAGGCGTGCGAGCATCAGCACCAGCGATCGTTGAAAGTCAGCTGCACTGTACCCGCATCAGCGTGTCGATAAAGAGGCAATTCGGCTGCGTCCTCGGCAAGCAGGGACAGGGGCGCAGGCTGTGGGGACAGTCCGCCGCGTCAATGCCGTGCCGCTTCCATCAGGGCGGACAAGACCGCACCCTTGCAAAGGCTGATCAGGAATTTCTGCGCAACGAACTCGATGGTCGAGTCGTGGAACGTCAGGATGAAATGCCGATAGTCCGAAAACAGCTCAGGCATGTGGGATGGATGAACCCGATTGGCCTTTTCCAGGGAGGCGATCCAGGACGAGTTGAAGACTTCGAACGCAGAATATGGTTGCAGGCCGAGACCGTAGAGCCGATGCCCGCTGATGGCTTCATCGTTCGGCGGACCGAATTGAAGCGCCAGGTATGGTTCCACCGTCAGGATTGCGACGGATTGATCGCCGGTTGCGGGCGAAACCGAGCGCGGGTTCGTACCATCGAACGAAGGATCCGGAACGTTGGCGAGATAGGCAATCAGCAATCGCTCTTGATCCGCGAAGACATGCGGCAATGGCGCGCCGGCCGATGACGGCGGCACCTCGATCGCCAGCAGGGCCTCGGCCGCCGACATGACTAGTGACCAACACGGGGCAAGATCTTGCCAGGGTTCATGATGTTCAGCGGATCGAGCGCCTGTTTGATCGTGCGCATGATGTTGACGCCATGGCCAAGCTCGTGGCGCAGGAAGCCGATCTTGCCCTGGCCGATGCCGTGCTCGCCGGTGCAGGTTCCTTCCATGGCGATGGCGCGCATGTTGAGCCGCGCGACGAATTTTTCCGCCAGCGCGATTTCCTGCGGGTTGTCGACATCCATCAACACCAGCACGTGGAAGTTGCCGTCGCCGGCATGGCCGACGATCGGCGCGATCAGCCCCATCTCGGCAATGTCGGCCTCGGTCTCGGTGACGCATTCGGCAAGCCGCGAGATCGGCACGCAGACATCGGTCGACAGCCCCTTGGCGCCGGGCCGCAAGGTCAGCGACGACCAATAGGCGTCGTGCCTGGCCTTCCACAGTTTCGTCCGCTCCTCGGCAACACTGGTCCACAGGAACGGTCCGCCGCCATTCTCCTCGGCGATCATGCCGAAGGTCTCGGCCTGCTCGGCGACACCGGCATCGCTGCCGTGGAATTCGACGAACAGGCACGGGCCTTCCGGGTAGTCGAGCTTGGAATAGTTCTTCATCGCCCGCATCTGCAGCGCATTGACCAGTTCGATGCGCGCCACCGGAATGCCCATCTGGATCGTGGCGATCACCGTCTTGCAGGCCGCCTCGAGGCTCGGAAACGGGCAGACGCCACCGGAAATCGCCTGCGGGATGCCATGCAGCCTCAAGGTCAGCGCGGTGATGACGCCGAGCGTGCCCTCCGAGCCGATCAGCAGCCGCGTCAGGTCGTAGCCGGCAGAGCTCTTCTTCGCCCGCTTGCCGGTGGTCACCGCCTCGCCATCGGCCATGACCGCCGTCAGCGACAAAACGTTCTCGCGCATCGTGCCATAGCGCACGGCATTGGTGCCGGAGGCCCGCGTCGCCGCCATGCCGCCGAGCGAGGCATTGGCGCCGGGGTCGATCGGGAAGAACAGGCCGGTGTCCCGCAGGTGCCGGTTGAGGTCCTCGCGCGTCACGCCTGGCTCGACGGTGCAGTCGAGATCCTCGGGATTGACCGCGAGAATCCGGTTCATGCGCGAGGTGTCAATCGAGATGCCGCCGCCCGGCGCGTTGGTGTGGCCTTCGAGGGAGGAGCCGACGCCGAACGCTATCACCGGTACCCGGTGCGCGGCACAGGCGCGCACGATCTCCTCCACCTCGGCCGTACTCTCCACGAAGGCGACGCCGTCCGGCGCCTGCGTCGGGATGTAAGTGGTGGTGTGCGCATGTTGGGAGCGGACGGCCTGGCCGGTCTGGAAGCGCTCGCCGAGCGTCTGCTTGAGGATGCCGAGAACCGCGGCAATGCCTTCCTCGTTGCGCTCGACGGGATTGAGGTCGCTCAAAGCCATGATTCACTCCGCGAATGGACCAGCCGCCGCCCTTGCTGTGCGGTTATGGATGCGTAGTCTCACGACCCACGCCCTGTCCAGCGATCAGGAAAGGAAAACAAGATGTCGATGCCCGCCCCCTTCATTTCCCGCGCCATGGATATCGAGAAGGACTGGATCGACTATAACGGCCATCTCAACATGGCCTATTACAACGTGCTGTTCGACCGGTGCTCGGACGGCGCCTTCGAGATGATGGGCATGGGGCCGAACTACGCCAAGGAGCGCCGCCTCACCATCTACACGGCGGAAGTCCATGTCTGCTACGTGCAGGAGCTGCATCTGGAGCACAAGGTCCAGGTCTCCTTCCAGCTCATCGACCATGACGAAAAGCGCCTGAGAGCCTATCAGGAGATCCGCCATGTCGACGGCTGGCTGGCCGCCACCTCCGAGACGCTTTCGCTGCATGTCGACATGTCCGGGCCGAAAGTGGCGCCCTTCCCCGCCGACGTTCTTGCCAGGGTCGAGGAGATGCGCGCTGCCCACGCCGCGCTGCCGATGCCGGAGCGCGCCGGCCGCTCGATCGGCATCAAACGCAAGAGCGCTTGAAGCGCCCCAGCGCGCACGTTAACCTTACCAAGGTTTTAACGTGAACAAGCCGATTGAGTCGTTGAACGACTCAGCGGAGCGTTTGAAAACCACCGTATCGGGTTGGCGATGCGGGGCGGCGGGCAGAGGCGGTTCGAGGAACGTGCATGAAAACCGACATCAAGGTCGAGGTGGAACGGCTGGCGGCCGATCCGCGCATCACCGACTATGATTTCTGGCGCTCGCTCAAGAACGTCAACAACGAGATCTTCCACATCGCCAACAACAACGAGCCGATCCCCTTCGACATGATCCGCTGGCGCGCCATCCTCAAGCAGGCGCGGCTGAAGCGCGGGCATTTCTGACCTACTGCCGATCCCTGGTTGCGGCCTCTGGAGCAATTCCAGGAAAAGTGCGTAGCGGTTTTCCGTCCGGAATTGCGTCAAAACAAATAGTTGGAGCGGGTCAGCGATTCTGAGAGGCGCCGAACCGCTCCAGCGGCGAGCGCGGCGCCACCGGCGACGACTGGATGATCGCCGTGTTGGTCATCGCGTAAGGGATGATCCTGTCGATCACCCGTTCGAGCTCTGCCACCGAGCCGACATGCGCCAGCGCGATGAAGCAGTCCTCGCCGGTCACCCGGTCGCACTGCGCGATTTCCGGCAGCTCGCGAATGATGTCGGCGACGACGGCAAGCTGACCCGGCACCGGCCTGATGCGCAGCCATGCCGACAGTTTCATGCCGAGCGCGACCGGATTGATCCTGACCGTGTAGGCCTCGATCACGCCGTTCGCCTGCAGCTTTCTGATCCGCTCCGCCACGCTCGGCGCCGACAGGCCGACGGCGCGCGCCAGCTCGGCCGTGCTGGTGCGCGCGTCCTTTTCCAGCAGGCGCAGGAGCTTCAGGTCGGCGGCATCGAGGTCCGCGTTTTCGTTTCGAAGGCGTTTCAAAGTAGTCTGCCTTGCTTTCATGAGTAACTTGGCTGGAAGAGCCAACGGACAGCCATATAAATCGCGCGATCCGCCTGCGATAATGATCGCATGAGAGATCAAGCGCAAGCCTCGGCGGCAAGCCCCGCCCTCTACAAGCCAAACAGCGCCAGCCAGGGCCTTGCCGGCCCTGCCTTTTCCACCTTGGCGACGGAGCTGCCGCCACATCTGTGGTTCGGCGTCAGCGCCGTGTTCCACTATCTTGGGCCGGCCTTCGCGGTGCTGCTATTCGCCCAGGTCGGCGTGCTCGGCATGGCCTGGCTGCGCATCGCCACCGCCGCCCTCGTCTTCGCGCCGCTGACCCGGCCATGGAGAGCCTTCGCCCGCGCCGACCGATCGACGCGGCTGTTGCTCGTCGCCTTCGGCGCCTGTCTGGCGGTGATGAACTGTTCCTTCTATCTCGCGCTCGACCGCCTGCCGATCTCGCTGGTCGCGGCGATCGAGTTCGTCGGCACCATCGCCGTCGCGCTCGTTGGCCTGCGCAGTCCGCGCAATCTCGCGGCGCTGGCCATTGCCGTCACCGGCACCTTGCTGTTGATCGATGTCAAATGGTCGAGCGACCCGGTCGGCCTGTTCTGGGCCTTCCTCAACGGCGCGCTGTTCGTCGGCTACATCGTCCTCGGCCACCGCGTCGCGGCGTCCGGCGCGGGCGCCGGCATTGCCGGCTTGGGCGCGGCAATGACGATCGCCTTCCTCGTCGTGCTGCCCGTCGGCTTCACCCAGGCGATGCCGGCCTTCTCGGCGCCGTCGCTGCTTGTCGCCGCCATCGGCGTCGGCATCTGCTCCTCGGTCATCCCCTATATCTGCGACCAGCTCGCCATGGCGCGGCTGCCGCGCGCCAGCTTCGCGCTGATGCTGTCTCTGCTGCCGCTGAGCGCGACACTGATCGGTATCATCGTGCTGAGGCAGGTTCCGAGCCTCGGCGATTGCCTGGGCATCGCGCTGGTGGTGGCCGGCGTCGCCTTGCACAAGCCGGCCCCGGAACGAGTGCCATAAGGCTAGGCAAGCTTCTCCTTCAGGAAAGCGACCGTCCGGCCCCAGGCGAGGTCGGCCGCCTTCTTGTCGTAGCGAGCCGCCGAGGTGTCGTTGTTGAAGGCATGGTTGCCGCCCTCATAGACATAGACCGCGTACTCGACATGCGCCGCGTCGAGCGCCTTCTTGAAGGCATCGATGCCGGCATTGGTGCGCGCATCCAGGCCGGCATAGTGGAGCAGCAGCGCGGCCTTGATCTTCGGCACGTCGTCGGCCTTCGGCTGCATGCCGTAATAGGCGACCCCTGCGCTCAGATCCGGCGAATTGACGGCAAGCGTGTTGACTGCGCCGCCGCCCCAGCAGAAACCGACGGCGCCGACCTTGCCGTTGCCGTCCTTGTAGCCCTTGAGGAACGCGACCGTCGCCACGGCGTTGGCGGCGACCTGCGCGGGATCGAGCGTCGCGAACAGTTCGCGCACCTTGTCCTCATCCTCAGGCGTGCCGCCGAGCGGCGACATGAAGTCCGGCGCCAGCGCTACGAATCCTTCCAGCGCCACCCGCCGCGCAACATCCCTAATGTGCGGGTTGAGCCCCCTGTTCTCGTGGATGACGATGACGGCGCCGAGCTTGCCGGACCGGTCGGCCGGCTCGACCAGGTAGCCCTTCATCTCGCCATGCCGGGATAGGTGATGTCCTCACCCTTCACGCGCGGATCGTCCTCGGCGACGATCGCCGCCCTGGCGGGATTCGCCGCCAGCAACGGCACGATGGCGGCGGCTGCCGCGCCAGATCCGGCAAGCCTCGTCAGCTGTTCCATGAAACGGCGCCGGTCGAGCGTCAGATGCGTGTATTCATCATAGGCATCGATCATCGCCTGGGTGATGACGGGCTCGGCGGCGGATGTGGTCATGGCTCATTCCTCGACTGTTCCCCCACCGCGCAAGATAGGGTTGGCAGCCGCTTGGTCCATTCACGGCTGGGTGATGCGGAGAGCCTGGCACGGTCGGGCGGCGGCGACGCAACGTGCTTGCGGCAAACATCGGCTCCGGTATGAGAAATTGGCCATAAGCTCTTGAATAGAAACATAAAAATTAGGATAAACGCAATCCAAAGGCGGGCGGCCCGTCCGGGGCCCCATCACATTTTGGTCATTTCGGCAAATCTTGATGGCATTGCCACAATATAAGGGGAAGCTGAGATCGGCTTCGCCTGCCACGGCGATGCCTGAAGAGAAGGAACAACGCTCATGACCTTGTCCGCTCCGATCGTCGCAAGCGCGCTCGTGCTGGCCAGCGCGGCCCTCCTGGCGCTGCGATCCGCTGCCCTCAGCCGGGCGGCGGTCAAGGTCAGAAGCGAGCAACGCCGGCCCGGCCGCGCGAAATCCGGCAACTAAGCGCCAACACCGAGGGGAAGACCATGGACGTTCAGGACATCGTGAACACCGTTTCCGCCAAGGCCGGCCTCGACCAGGCGGTGACGGAAAAGGTCGTCGGCACCATTTTTTCGGTGCTCGAGCACGAGGCGGACGGCACCAGCGCCTCGAGCTTCTTTGCCAAGATCCCCGGCGCGGATGCGCTAGCCCGGAAATATGATGTCATGGCCGCAGGTGCATCCGGCGGCTCGGGCGGCGGCCTGCTGTCGTCGCTGCAGGGGGCGCTTGGCGGCGTGCTCGGCGAGAAGACCGGCGCGCTGATCAACGGCATCGCCGCGCTCAAGGCCTCCGGCCTCGACATGGCCCAGATTCAAA
>NZ_RZOF01000266.1:0-8787 GCF_003998955.1 Mesorhizobium sp. M4B.F.Ca.ET.017.02.2.1
GCCAAGGGACTGGCCTTCGGCGGGCTGATGACCTATCCGGCTGCCGGCAAACAGGCGGAGGCGGAGGCATGGCTGGCAGGGGCCAAGCAGGCCCTTGCCGCGGCGGGGCTCGAGTGCCAGCGCATCTCCAGCGGCGGCACGCCGGACATGTGGCGCTCGGGCGACGATAGCGTCGTCACCGAATACCGGCCTGGCACCTACATTTACCTGGACCGCTACCAGGTCGCCAAAGGCGTCGGCAGCCTCGACGATTGCGCGCTGACGGTGCTCGCCACCGTGGTCAGCCACCCGACGCCGACCCGCGCCATCCTCGATAGCGGCAGCAAGGCGCTGTCCAGCGACACGCTGGGGCTGGCCGATTTCGGCGAGTTGCTGGGAATGCCGGGCGCGAGGGTGACGGGCCTCAGCGAGGAACACGGCAACGTCACGCTTTCCGGCGATGCAAAGCTTCGCATCGGCGAGCGCGTTCGCGTGGTGCCGGACCATTGCTGCGTGGTGACGAACCTGTTCGACCAGGTGCATCTGATCGACGGCGACAAGGTGCTGGAAACGCTGCCGGTGGCGGCGCGGGGACGGATGGGTTGATCAGTTAGCCTGGCGCGCCGCGACCCTGCGCATCGCGATCACCCGGCGCCGGAAAATCTCCGTGCGCATCGCCATCAAATGCAGGGCGAAGAACAGCACGGTGAAGCCGAGCGCCATCACCAGCAGCGGCCTCAGCATGGAGGCGTCGATGGTCGAGCCGCCCATGCGGAACACCGAGGCCGGCTGGTGCAGCGTGTTCCACCAGTCGACCGAGAATTTGATGATCGGGATGTTGATGAAGCCGACCAGGGTGATGATGGCGGCGGCCCAGGCGGCGCGGCTGACGTCATCCAGCGCGCGGGTCAGCGCGATGATGCCGAGATACATCAAGAACAGCACGAAGACCGAGGTGAGCCTTGCGTCCCACACCCACCAGGTGCCCCACATCGGCTTGCCCCAGATCGAGCCGGTGACCAGCGCAAGCGCGGTGAAGGTGGCGCCGATGGGGGCCGCCGATTTCAGCGCGACGTCGGCCAGCGGATGGCGCCAGACCAGCGTGCCGAGCGCAGAAACCGCCATCAGCGAGTAGCACATCATGGCGAGCCAGGCGAAAGGCACGTGGATGTACATGATGCGCACCGTGATGCCCTGCTGGAAATCCTCTGGCGCGGTGAAGCTCATATAGAGCCCGGCGGCAAGAAGGAGCGCCGCGGCCGCGGCCAGCCAAGGCACCAGCCTGTCGGCCAGCCCGACGAAGCGCGTCGGGTTGGCGAGGTCGGCCCAGCCGCTCAGGCGTGAAGTGGTGTCGCTCATGCGGCTTTAAATAGACCGGCGGCGTGTGTTGGGCAATCGAGCGGTTGTCGCAGGCAGGGCAGGCTCTTCCTTCTCCCCTTGTTGTGGGAGAAGGTGCGTCGGCGCGCAGCGCCGAGACGGATGAGGGGTGTTGGAAGAAATGAGGCGGTTCGCCGCAAGGCTATGCCAAGCTGGAGCACCCCTCCTCCGGCCGCTTCGCGGCCACCTTCTCCCACAAGGGGAGAAGGGAAAGGCGCTTGGTTACGCCGCTTCCGTCACCGTGCGGCTGAGGCGGCGGACTTCCTCGTCGTTGAGCAGGCCGCCGGCGCGCAGCAGGCTGGCGAAGCGGCCGTTGCGGAGCGACAGCTCGGCGAAGCCTCCCTGCTCAACCACCCTGCCCTTGTCCATGAACACGACCAGGTCGGCGTCGCGAACGGTGGTGAGGCGGTGGGCGATGATGAAGGTGGTGCGGTTGCGGCGCAGCTCGTCGATCGCTTCCTTGACGCGGTCCTCGGTCTCGACGTCGAGCGCACTGGTCGCCTCGTCGAGCACCAGGATCGGCGCGTCCTTGAGCACGGCGCGGGCAATGGCGATGCGCTGGCGCTCGCCGCCCGAAAGCTGGCCGCCGCGCTCGCCGACGACGGTGTCGTAGCCGCTGCTCTTCGACAGGATGAAATCCTGCGCGGCGGCGGCGTTGGCGGCGGCGTGCACCTCATCATAGGTCGCCTCGGCGCGGCCGACGCGGATGTTGTCCTCGATCGAGCGGTTGAGCAGGCCGGCATCCTGGAACACGGTGGCGATCGAGTGGCGCAGCGACTTGCGGGTCACCGAGCGGGTGTCGATGCCGTCGATCAGGATACGGCCGCTGGACGGCGTGAAGACGCGCTGCAAGAGGTTGATGAGCGTCGTCTTGCCGGCGCCGGTCGGACCGACGATGGCGACCGTCTGACCGGCCTGGACCTCGAAGGAGACGTCGTCGACGCCCTGGCCCGAATTGGCGAACTCGAAGCCGACATTCTCGAAGCGGACGTGGCCGGTGACGTGGGCCAACTCGCGCAGGCCGTCCGGCTCGGCGGTGTCAGCGGCAGAGTCCTCGAGACGGTAGAAGTCCTCGAGCTTGGCGCGCGCCTCGGAGATCTGGCTGGAGAAAGCCGACACCTGATCGAGGCGGGCGATCAGCATCCCTGCAAAGCCGATGAAGGCAACGACGTCGCCGACGCGGAGCTGACCACGGGTGACGAGGTAGGCGCCGATCGAGAGCACGATCATCATCGAGATGGTCGACGACAGCCGGTTCAGCGCACTGGCGATCGCCCACCAGTCGAGCACCGGCTTCTGGGCGTCCAGCAGATCCTTGACGTAGCGCTTCAGCGTCGCGGTCTCATGGCCGATGCGGTTGTAGCTCTGCAGCACGGCGACATTGCTGACGCTGTCGGTCACATGGGCAAACACGGTGTGGTAATGGCGCTCGACGGCGGTCTGCCCGGACTTGGTGCGGCGCATGACGATGCGGCCGATGGCGACATAGAGCACGCCAAGGCCAAGCAGCACGAGCGACATGCGAATGTCCATGGCAAGCGCGGTCGGCACCAAAAGCACCAGCGCGATAGCCGTCGAGAGATGCACGCGCATGAATTCGAGCCACAGGCTGAACAGGGTCTCGATGGCGCGCAACAGCGTTTGCAGGGAATTGGACGTGCCGCGCTGGTGATGCCAGGCGAGCGGCATGGTGATGACGCGCTCGAAGGACTGGCACAGCACCTCCGAGCGGCGGGCATGGGCGAAGCGGTCGGCGCCGCGCGCCACCAGCACGACAGCGATGACGTTGAACGCGCCGAGAGCAGCCCAGACGGCGAGCGTCGAAAACACCGGGCCGTTTTCAGAGATGGCACCGATCACCCGGCCCAACAGGATCGGCTCGAGGATCGCGATCGCGGCGAGGGCGACGTTGGCGGCGCAAATCAGCGCGACGCGCTTCTTGTCGGCAGCCAGATAACCCAGGGCTCTCCAGTAGATCTGCAGAAGTGACACTTCAGCTACTCCGCCAAACTTTCATTGTGCAGTGCACCATTTCTTGACACGTACCGGTTAACGGGTCGCAAAACAATGCCCGTCTAGCTCTTCCGTTCCCATTCTGCGAACAAAAGATGACGACGCTGCGAAATCTGCCGTGATCACCTAACGGTTTGAGATAAAAGGTGAAATGTCAGCCTTGCGGCGAAATCATGGCAGCAGCCGGGAGCTGCCACATTTTTAATCACCAAGAGCTTGCGTAGCGGAAGCTAATGCGCCCGCCCGCATGCCGGCAAAGCGCATGTGCAAATAACGGCGCAAAAAGACGCGCGCCCCGAAGGGCGCGCGCTTCTAGCATCAAGTCATTGATTTTACGCAGGTATCTTGACGACAACCTCACTCGCCTCGCCGGCCTTCGGCTCGAAAGACGAGGATTTTGTCTTGGTTCCATTGACTTCGAGCGAGATGGATTTGGTCTTTTTGTCGCGGATGACGCGAACCTTGACTTCCGCGCCCAGCATCTTGAGCGTCGCCGCATAGCCGTCCCAGTGGCCGGGCAGCTTCGGCCTGAATGTGATGTGCTTGCCGCGCCGCTCGATGCCGAGAATGCCCTCGACCGCCGCGCGGTACAGCCAGCCGGCGGAACCCGTGTACCAGGTCCAGCCGCCGCGACCGCCCTTGCCTTCGCCGGCATAGATGTCGGCCGCCACGACATAGGGCTCGACCCTGTAGTGCTCGGCCGCCGCCTCGTCCGAGGCGTGATTGACCGGGTTCAGCATCGAGAAGCAGCGGTAGGCGTCGTCAGTGCGGCCCATCTCGGCCAGCGCGATGACGAACCAGGTGGCCGCGTGGGTGTACTGGCCGCCATTCTCGCGCACACCGGGCGGATAGCTCTTGATGTAGCCGGGGTCCTTCTCGGTCTTCGAGAAGGGCGGCGTGAACAGCTTGACGATCTTGAGCTCGTCGTCGACCAGCATCTTGGTCGCCTGGTGCATGGCCGTGGTCGAACGCGCCGGATCGCCCTCGCCCGAAAGCACGCTCCACGACTGGGCGATGGAGTCGATCTTGCATTCCTTTGAGTCATGCGAGCCGAGCGGCGTGCCGTCGTCGAAGCTGCCGCGCCGGTACCACTGCCCGTCCCAGGCTGTGGTCTCCAGCGCCCGTTTCAGCACGTCGGCATGCTTGTTCCAGGCCTGCGCCCGCTTGGCGTCGCCTTGCGCCTTGGCCACCGGGGCAAAGTCGCCCAGCGTCTTCAGCAGGAACCAGCCCAGCCACACGCTCTCGCCCTTGCCGCCCTCGCCGACGCGGTTCATGCCGTCGTTCCAGTCGCCGCCGAGGATCAGCGGCAGGCCGGCGGGGCTGCTGCGCTTGATGGCGAGATCCAGCGCCCGCGCGCAGTGATCATAGAGCGAGGCGGTGGTCTTGGAGACCTCCGGCGTGAAGAAGGCATCGTGCTCGTCCTCGCCGAGCGGCTGCCCGTCGATGAAGGGAAGCTGCTCCTTGAGGATCGCCGCATCGCCGGTCACGTCGATGTAGCGCGCCGTGGCGTGGGCGAGCCAGACGACGTCGTCCGAGATCATGGTGCGCACGCCGGCGTCGGTGCGTGGCAACCACCAGTGCTGCACGTCGCCCTCGGGGAATTGCCGGCGCGCCGCGTTGAGGATCTGGTCGCGCGCCAGTTTCGGATCGTGCGCCAGCAAGGCCAGCGTGTCCTGCAACTGGTCGCGGAAGCCGAAGGCGCCGCTCGCCTGGTAGAAGGCGGAACGGGCGCGGATGCGACAGGCAAGACTCTGATAGGGCAGCCAGTGGTTGACCATGGCGTCGAGCGCCTTGTCGGGCGTCTCGACCTGGATGGTGTCGAGGAAGCCGCGCCAGACGCGTTCGTTGTCGGCCAGCCGCTGGTCGAAATCCTTGCCGCGATGGGCCTGAACCAGCGCGCTCGCCTCGGCGGGCGTGGCCGCGTCGCCGAGCAGCCAGATGAGCGTGACGTCGCCACCGGCGGGGATGTCGATGTCGCTGGCGATCGCCGCGCAGGGATCGTCGCCAGCCTCGACGCGGTCGGACAGGGCAGCGCCGGCAAGCACGGCCTGCGGATATTCGCTGCTGCCGTGCCGGCCGATGAACTCACCGCGGTCGGTTGTCACCGACTGGACGGCGCCGGCAGCGGCGAGGAACGCCACCCGCTCGCTGAAGTCGAGCCCATAGGGGTTCTGCGCCAGGAGGGCGCCGGTCGCCGCATCCCTGGTCGGCACGATGGTCGCCGCCGTCCGCGAGCGATGACCGCCCAGCACCCATTCGGCATAGGCATAGACGCGCAGCCTGGCCGGCACGGGCCCCGCATTCTGGATGCGCAGCCGGGTGATCTTGACCGGGTCGGCCGGGTCGACCACCTGGGTCAGGTCCATCGACAGCGGTCCGCGTTTCGAGCGGAACGTCGAGAAGCCCTGGCCATGCCATGTCTCGTAGGTCATGGCCGGATCGCGCACGATCGCCGCCATCGGCGAGAACGCCTTGCCGCTGGCCTGGTCGTAAATGTAGATGCCCTCGCCCGGCCGATTGGTGACCGGGTCGTTCGACCATGGCGTCAGCTGGTAGTCGCGGCTGTTGCGGCTCCAGGTGAAGCCGGCGCCCTCGGCCGAGACGTGGAAGCCGAACGAGGCGTTGGAGATGACGTTGATCCAGGGCTGCGGCGTCGTACGCCGGCCGGTGAGACGCGTCACATAGTGGCGGCCGTCGCCGTCGAAGCCGCCAAAACCGTTCCAGAGGCTCAAGCCGCTGCCATCGGCACTGGCGCTCGCCGGCCCTGGCGCCGCGAATGGCGGCGGCGCAATGGCCGGCAAGGTCGATGCAGCTCCGACGCCACCGGCCTGCTGCAGGGCGTCGCGCGCCTGCAGTGCCGCCGCCTCGGCGCGCTCGATCTGGTCGAAGATGGTGCCGTTACGCGTGTGTAGAACGACGCGGGCGACCGCCAGCAGGGTCTTGTAGGTGGCCTCGTCCATCAGGTCGCGGCGCACGGCGAAGATGTGCTGGCGCGGGCCGAGCTCCTTGCCGCGCAGGCGGCTGTTCTCGCACAGCGTCTCGACCGCCCGCTGCAGGTCCTGCACGTAGGACGATGCCTGCTCATTGACGACGACGAAGTCGATCATCATGCCACGTGCCCGCATGTATTCCTGGAAGCGCAGCGCCTGGGCGACGATCTCCAGGTCGGCGACGTCGCCGATGCGGACCAGGAAGATCGGGAAGTCGCCGGAGATGCTGGTCGGCCACAGGCTCGACTGCTTGCCGAGCCCGGAGGCGATGGAATCCGCCGGCAGGCGCAGGAACGGATCGGGATAGATCAGATAGCGCGCCAGCTTCTGCACATTGGCGGCATCGGTCAGGCTGAGGCCGAGATGGCGGGTCTGCACCTGGCTGCGGGTCCAGGCCAGCATCGCCTGACGGGCGAAACTTTCCGGATGGTCGAGCCGGGCGACGGCTTCATCGAGTTCCGCGCGGCTGGTGCCGACGATGGTCCAGAAAGTCAGCGAGATCTTCTTGTTGGCGGGCACGCGCACCTGGCGGCGAAGCGAGGCGACCGGGTCCAGCGTGAAGCCGGAATGGCCGCCGAGCTTGGCGCCCGGATCGAAAGCTGCCGCGTCGACGATGGTGCGGCCGCGGCCGATGAAGGCGCGCCGGTCGGTCTCGGCCTCGGCATCGCGCGACGGCCCCGAAGGATCGGTAACGAAATGCGCCATGGCGATGTCGGGGTCGTTCTTGTCGCGCTTGCGACGGATGGCAAAGATCGCGCCATTGTTGGGCGCAATCTCGGTCTCGACGAACATCTTCGAGAAAGCCGGATGGGCGTTGTCGGAGGCTTCGTTGCCCAGCACCAGCTCGGCAAAGGAGGTCACTTCGATGTGCCGGTCCGTGGCGCCATCATTGTAGAGGGTGACGCGGCGGCCTTCGCCATTGCCTTCCGAGATGACGATGCATTCGACCTCGGAGCGCAGCGATCCGACCGATTTGACGAAGCTCGCCTTGTCGTCGGAGAACAGGGTCTGGACGCGCTCATGGTCGGCGCGCCGCGGCTCCGATGTCGCCGACCACCAGTCGCCGGTGCCGGCATCGCGCAGGAAGATGTAGGAGCCCAGCCGGTCCTCGCTCGGATCCGGCTGCCAGCGGGTGACGGCAAGCTCGCCGAAGCGGCTGTAGCCGGAACCGGTGGCGGTGACCATGACCGAATAGCGGCCGTTGGACATGACATTGGTGGCGCGCAGTGCCTTGGCCGGGTCGAGGATGACGCGCGTGTCCGGGCTCTCGGTCTCGGTCTCGTCCTTGGCGCGCTCGTCGGCCTCGGTCCTGACGGTGGCGGCCGGAATGTCGCGCGGCGCCTTCTCCTGCAGCAGCAGTTCGGCCGACTCGATCACCGGATCGCTGTGGAAGCGATCGCGCAGGCGGCCCTCGAAAATGGCGTCGGCGACAGCGGCGATCGACATGCCGGAATGGTGCGCCATGTAGTTGAGCACCACGGCATGGTCGGTGCCCTCCGGCACGCGCTGCGGGGTGAAATCGACTGCGTCGTAGTAACCGTGCCGGCCGAGCGCTCCGATCGCCTTCAGCCGGGCGAGATTGTGCACCGCCTCGCGCGGATTGAACTGCGCCGCCAGGATCGTCGCGTAGGGTGCGATCACCGTGTTCTGGCCAAGGCCGCGCTTGAGGCCGAGACCGGGCACGCCGAAATTGGTGTACTGGTAGGTGAGCTCGCGGTCGCGGGCGTTGTAAGCCGCTTCCGAAATGCCCCACGGCACGTTCTTGGAGCGCGCGTACTGGATCTGGCGCCTGATGATCAGCTTGCTGGTCTGGTTGAGGATCGAGCCATGCGGCTCCTTCATCACCAGCGGCGGCATCAGGTACTCGAACATCGAGCCCGACCAGGACATCAGCGCGCCCTGGAAGCCGATCTCGACGATCGGCCGGCCAAGCCGGAACCAGTGCTCGGTCGGGAGGTCGCCCTTGGCGATGGCGAACAGGCTGGTCAGCCGCGCCTCCGAGGCGAGCAGGTCGTAGCAGCTCTCGTCGAGCTGATGCTCCTCGACCCTGTAGCCGATCGACAGCAGCTTGCGCTCCTGCCGCATCAGGAAGGAGAAATCCATCTCGAAGGCGTAGCGACGGGTGCGCTCGCGCAACGCGAGCAACTTGGCGCGCAAGGCCTCGACCGCGTTCTCGTCATTGTGCGAGTCGTGCACATGCGCCTCGCAGGTAGCTTCCAGCCTTGCCGCCCAGTCGGCGATGACGTCGCTCTTCGGCGACGCCGCCTCGGTGTGGATGGCGGCGGCGAGCTTGCGGATTTCGCCTGCCAGCACCGCCAGGTTGATGGTGCGGATCGACGCCATCTCGGGCTGTGCCTTGATGGTCATGACGGCGCGGCGCATGCCGTCGAGACGGTCGGCCAGCCGCTGGCGCAGCGGCCGGCCGCTG
>NZ_RZOF01000267.1:0-8695 GCF_003998955.1 Mesorhizobium sp. M4B.F.Ca.ET.017.02.2.1
TTGGTTTTTCGAGAAGGTCAGCCGAGCAACGGGCTGAGCGCCATGGCGACGGTCATGTCGCCCTCGATCTTTATCTTGCCGGACATGAAGGCCATGGTCGGGTTGAGGTCGCCGGCGATCAGCGAATCCAGATCGTCGAGCGAAAGCTTGACGGTGCAGTCGGTCGGCGCGTCGGTGGTCGAAACGCTGGCGCCGTCGATGACGATGACGCCGTCGCTGCCGGTATCGAACTTCACCGAATGCTCGAAGCCCGCGCTTGCCACGCGCGACTTGATCCTGTCGGCAATCTCCTGAACGCTCACGGCGGTTCTCCTCATCTCGTTGCGTTTGATGCGCGGCGGCGCTTTGCCCGGCGCATGTCGCGATCACGGTCGCTGACGCATATAGCTTCGCATTGACGTTTACGTCAACGTGGTGGCGATGCGTCATCTCGCATCACCTCGGCAGACCTGTAGGCCGCCGTGCCTCGGCGAGCGATCAATGCTCCGCCTGGAAAGGCTTGGTCATTGCTTGCGCGGTCTCGCCGGCATTCTTGCGGCGGCGCAGCGCGTTGTCGCGGATCTCGTCCTTGGACAGGAAGTTGACCTGGTCGACCAGGACGTCGTGCACCAGCTCGACCCCGACGCGGGCGTTGATGGTGTCGTGGATCGCCTTGCGGAAAGTATCGAGATCGATCGTGTCCTTCTTGGTGAAATCGATCTGCGGGTTGGAATAGAGATAGGAATAGACCTGGTCGGTGATCAGCGCCTGCGCCGGGATCGACAGTTTCTTTATCTGCTCGGGCTCGACCGTGTAGACGAGCTTGGTGAGAAAATAGCCGTCGATCCTGCCGTCGCGGATCAGCGGCACCGAGATGATGTCGGTCTTGACGTAGTCGAGGCCGCCCAGCATCGGCTTCGGCGTCTCGCCGACGCCGGCCTTGCCGGCCGCCTGGAACGAATAGAACACGGCGCCGAGCGTCGCTGCGCAGATCCAGATCGCGGCGGCGATAAACTTGATCACCGGTCGTTTCCCCGCATGGGCCTCGCGGCCGAAGTCATGCCCGGGCCCAGCCGAATTCGCCGGCCGAATAGGTGCCGTCGGCCTCGGCGCGCTGGATGGCGTTCTTCAAGAGATTGGCGACCTCGTTGACGGCGTTGAGATGGGCAAGGATCGCCGCCTCGTTCTTGGCCAGCTTCTGGCGCAGCCGCGCCAGCCCCTCGCGATGCTGCTCCAGGAATTCGATCTCGTTGGCGCCCTTCATGGCACGGGTCAGCTCATAGAGGTAGCGGCTCTTGCGGGCGTTGGAGGCCTTGAGGTCGTAACCTGTGCTGGCGCGGATGCCCGCCGTCTCCTCGTCGACCGCTTCCTCGATGCGGCCGATGATGGCGGCGAGGTTTCCAGGTCGCGCGAACTGGACGGGCGCTTCCGAGGTCCGCGCCGGCAGGTTGGAGAGTTCGGATTGGTCGGCCATGAGGATCCTAAATTTTCGTCTCGGTTTCTATGGTCGTGTCGTCGCCGGTCATCGACCGCGCGGCCTGGCGCTGCAGCTCCTGCACCATCGAGGTCGACAGCCGGGTCTGCTGGTCGACCTCGGTCTTTTCCGGCCCGCCCGAAACCGGGCCGACAGGCACGGTGCGCTTGCCGTCCCTGTAGTGGTCGGCAAGCAGCGATCTGGCGATGCCGATGCCGCCGCGCGCGGCCATCGCATTGGCCATCTGCTCGGCCATCTGCGATTTCCACATGTCGCCGGCGAGGCCCTTGCCGTAAACGCCCTCGGTGTCCTTGGGCATCATGTTCTGGATGAAGGTCTGCAGCACCATCGCCTCGAAGCGCTGGAACTTCTTCTCCGGATTTGCCGCCTCGGCCTTGTCCGCCGTGGCGCGGGAAAGCATGGTGCCGGTCGTGGCGACCGAAAACGCGTCGGAGGCGCCGCCGGTGCGTTTCGCCAGTGCGGCCCGCGCGGCCTCGACATCCGTCGGCTCGGCGGCGCGGGCAACGTCCAGAACGATGTCGCTGGGTGGAGAGATTGCCAAAAAAGTCCGCCTCTTGCCGATTTTCGTGGCACGGACAATGGCGCAACAAGCTTGCGGCAGGCTTGCGGAGAGCGAGGCGACGCGATCGGCGCCGGACCGATACGCGCTCGGCCAGAATCCCTCTGCCGGCCAACGCCGCGACACGGCTTCAAGTCTTATTTTTCGAAGTATTAATACGTTAACGGCGCTGCCTCGCTAACGGCCAAATTGGGCAGTTTAGAAACCGCTCATTAACCCGCTCCCCTCATCCTCAAATCCACGCACTGGAGACGTTGATCGTGAAACGCGATGTCGCGCTGATCGCATTCTTGCTGTCGCTTGCCTGCCCGTTCGCTTCCCAGGCCGGGACGATCATGGAAACCAGCGGCAAGGCGTTCGCGCCGCCTGCCTTCTTTTCGTTCTGCAGTCGCCAACCCAGCCTGTGCAGCACCGCCGGGGGAAGGAAGGTCGTTGTCCTGCAGCCGGGACTGAGTTCCGAATTGAAGCAGGTGAACCGCTCGGTCAATTCGCGCATAACAGAGCTCAGCGACCAGGCCACCGTCGGCAAGGAAGACGACTGGCGCGTGCCGACCGTCTCCGGCGATTGCGAGGACATCGCGATCCTGAAGAAGCTCGAACTGATGAAGCGCGGCTGGCCGGCTTCGGCGCTGCTGCTGACCGTGGCAAGCTATCACGGCGAAGGGCATACGGTGCTGACGGTGCGCACCAGCGAGGGCGACCTGGTGCTCGACAATCTCACCAACTCCGTCCGCGACTGGTCCAGCACCCCATACAGCTATTTCGCCCGGCAGGCGCAGGGCAATGGCAAGCGCTGGGAACGGATCGGTGCAGCCAGGCCGGTCAAGGCCACCGCGACGGGCGGCTGACGCTTCTCAGGGCGCCGTCCAGCGCCAAGGCGGAAGCCACCGCTATTCCTGTTCCCGTTTCTGGGCGATCAGATCAAGCCGCTCGCGGTCGGAGCGTTCGCGCTCGTCGCGGCGGCGCACGTCCTTGTAGGCGCGCTCGACCATGTTGGTGCGTGCAGTCGCCGTGGCGATGAGGCCCGCTTCCTGCCTGGCACTTTCCAGGCTGGCCTCCTGGCGCACCAGGGCATTGGCGATGCGGCGATGGTAGAGGTCGGGGAACAGGCCGGCCAGCGACTGGTCCGCGTCGAAATGCTCGACCAGTTCCCTTGCCTCGGCCTCGGCGGTTCCCGCCGCCGCCACGAATGTCGCATGGCGCGTCTCGTGCAGAGCCTTCAGCTGCTCCTGCACCTTGACCAGTTTCCGCAATCGCTCCTTGCGCGGGGTCATCGCTTCACCGGGCGAGCGTCAGTTCGACAAAGCCATCGACGAACAGCGACAGCAAGGTGCCGATGGCGAAATAGAAGATGATCAGCCCGCCGGCGATGACGAAGGGCAGCGAGATGAAATAGACCGGGATCTGCGGCGTCAGCTTGTTGACGAAGCCGATGGTCAGGTTGACCAGGATGGCATAGGCGACGAAGGGGCTGCCGAGGCGGATGACCAGGAAGAAGGCGTCCGACACCGTGTCGGTGACATCGACGAGCGCTGCCTGCGGGTTGAAGAAAACATTGACCGGCGCGACCGCATAGGAGGCGACCAGGGCGCGCACGATCTCGTGGTCGAAATCGAAGACGAAGAGCAGCAGCAGCGCCGAGAACGAGATGATGGCGGCAAGTGCCGCCTGCGGTTCCGGCTCCTCGATCGCCGGCCCGCCCGAGCCGCCATAGCCGATCAGCATGGCGATGGCCGAGCCGATGAAGCGCAGCGCCTCCATGTAGAGCCTTGTCATGGCGCCGATCAGCCCGCCGACCAAAAGCTCGGAGACGATCATCGGCGCCAGGATCTGCGGACGCGGATCGACATAGGGGTAGATGCGGTCCCAGAGGAAGGCGAGCAGGCCGCCGGTGGCGGCGACCGACACGAACAGCCGGACCTGGATCGGCACGCGGGCGCTCGACAGGCCCGGCATCAGCATGAAGCAGGCGCCGATGCGGCAGAAGGCGAGGAAGGCGGCGATGACGACGCCTTGCGAGAGCGCGCTCACGAGATCGTCCCGAGCACCTTGATCTCGACGCCCTTGGCGATCTCGACATGGGAGAGAACGGGGAGCGTGGTGAACAGGCGCTCGATGATCATGCGCACATAGGGCCGCGCGTCGGGCGCGGTGACGAGGACAAAGCGCTCGCCGGCTTCGAGATGCTTGCGGATCGCCTTGGTCGCATCCTGGCCGAATTCCTCGAGCTGGCGCGGGTCGATGTCGAACTCGCGCACCTCGCCCTTGGCGTCGCGCTTGAGGCTCTGGTGGAAGGCGAGGTCCCAGCGGTTGCCGAGGCGCAGCACCTTGAGCATGCCACCCTCGGAAAGATCGCCGCAGATCTGCTGCGCCATGCGGATGCGGACGTGCTCGACGATCTGCTCGGTGCGGCGCACGTGCGGCGCGATCTCGGCGATGGCCTCGATGATCAGGTGCAGGTTGCGGATCGACACGCGCTCGGCAAGCAGGAGCTTCAGCACCGCCTGCAGGCCGGGATAGGAGATGTGCGAGGTGCAGATCTCGTCGGCGAGCTTGCGGTATTCCGGATCCTGCCTCTCGAGCAGCGCTTTCATGTCCTTGTAGGAGAGCAACTGCGGCAGGTTGTTGCGGATCACCTCGGAGAGATGGGTGAGCAGCACCGACATGTTGTCGGCATAGGTGTAGCTCTCGCGCTTGAGGTCCTCGGCGAAGGTCTCCAGCACCGAGAAGGCGCGCATGCCGAAAGCCGGCTCGCGGATCTCCTCGCCTGGCAGGTCCGGCACGTCGCGGGTGCCGAGCAGCACCATGATCTCGCCGACGCGCATCTGGTACTCGGCGACGACCGTGCCGTGGACCTTGATCTGGTAGCTCTTCGGCGGGATGGCGAAGTCGTCGGCGACGCGCACTTCGGGCACGACGAAGCCATATTGCTGGGCGAATTTCTTGCGCATCTTGGCCATGCGGAAGACCAGCTCCTGATGCGACACCAGCAGGCGCGTCGACAGCTGCTTGCCGATCAAGAGCTCGATCTCGGCGGTGGCAAGGGAGGCCTTGACCGAGTTCTTCTCCTCCTCGGCCTTTTTCGCCTTCTCCTCGTCCTTCAGCGCCGCGGCGGCGGCCATGGCGCGGTTGTGGCGCAACGGGATGACGTAGCCGAGACCAGCCATGCCGCCGGCAAGGGCAAAGAACGGGAACAGCGGCAGGCCGGGCATGAGGCCGAGGATGACCAGCAGGAAGGCGGCGACATAGAGCGCGCGCGGGTGAGCGCCAAGCTGGCCGAACACGGCCTGGTTGGCCGAGCCGCGGGTGCCGCCCTTGGAGACCAGCATGCCGGCGGCGAGCGAGACGATCAGCGCCGGAATCTGGGTTACGAGACCATCGCCGACCGACAGCTTGATGAACACGTCGGCGGCTTCGCCCATGCCCATGCCGTGGCGGATGTAGCCGATGGCGATGCCGCCGACGATGTTGATGGCGGTGATGATGAGGCCGGCGATGGCGTCGCCGCGCACGAATTTCGAGGCGCCGTCCATCGAGCCGAAGAAGGAGGATTCCTCTTCCAGCTCGCGGCGGCGCAACTGCGCCGTCTTCTCGTCGATCATGCCGGCGGAGAGGTCGGCGTCGATCGACATCTGCTTGCCGGGAATGGCGTCGAGGGTGAAGCGGGCGCCAACCTCGGCGATACGGGTGGCGCCCTTGGTGATGACGATGAAATTCACCACGATCAGGATCAGGAAGACGATCAGGCCGATGACGAAGTCACTCGACATCACCAGCTTCGAGAAGCCCGAAATGACATAGCCGGCCGCGTGCGTGCCCTCATTGCCGTGCGACAGGATCATACGCGTGGTGGCGATGTTGAGCGACAGCCGGAGCATGGTGGCGATCAGCAGCACGGTCGGGAAGGAGGAGAAGTCGAGCGGCCGCTGGATCCACAGCGCCACCATCAGGATCAGCACCGACAGCGCGATCGAGAAGGCGAGGCCGATGTCGATGAGGAAGGCCGGGATCGGCAGGAACAGCACGGCCAGAATGATGACGATGCCCAGCGCGAAGAAGACGTCGCGGCCGTTCTTGGCCGCCAGGCCTGCCGGGATTGTTTCGCTGATCGCCATATCGTCCTCAAGTCTCCAGCCCGCCGAGTGCGCGGCAGCCTTTCGAGCCTAACCGGCCAAGCTTGCGCGAAGGTGGGAGACTGGCTACTGCCGATGGGCGCGGCATCCTCAGCCGCGCGCAACCTTCAGAAGGGGACCGGCATGCTCGTGATCATCGGCACCATCCGCTTGCCGGCGCACAGGCTGGACGAGGCAAGGCCGGCCATGCAGACGATGGTTTCGGCGAGCCGCGCCGAGCCGGGCTGCCTCGAATATTCCTACGCGCAGGATGTCCTCGACAGCGGGCTGATCCGCGTCACGGAGGTATGGAGCGACAGGGCCGCGCTCGAGGCGCATTTCCGCTCGCCCCACATCGCCGACTGGCGCGCGAGCTGGCCGGCGCTCGGCATCGGCGACCGCAACCTCGTGCTCTACGAAGCCGGCGACGCCAGGCCGACCTGATCGAGCAGCCTGCATCGATATCGTCGCGATTGCCGCAGCGCCCAAATGGCGCCACATGCAGTCGGCATTGCAATTGCCACGCAATGCCGCCGGGCGTATCAGGCCGGCAGCTTTCCATTCCCTTCGGATATCGGCCAACCGCTCCGATGACTGCCACAAACCACAGCCAAGTCTATGCCCGCCGGCTGCGCGCGGTGCTGATCCGATCGATCCCGCTGCTCGAGGCGCGCGGCATCGTCATCGTCGTACTTGCGGGTGTCGTCGGGGTGATGTCGGGCGCGCTTGTCACCGGCATGAGCGAACTGGTGCAAGGCATGCACTGGCTGCTTTACGGCGTGCAGCCGGGCGGCCGGCTGTCGGCGATGTTTTCGCTGGCAAGCCCGATGCAGGCGATGATCCCGGCGATCGGCGGCATCCTGCTTGGGCTGACCGTGATCTGGCTCAGGAAGTGGAAATTCCGCACCCCGGTCGACCCGATCGAGGCCAACGCGCTCTATGGCGGGCGCATGTCGCTCACCGACACGTTCATCATCGTCGGCCAGACGGTGCTGTCCAGCGGCTTCGGCGCCTCGGTCGGGCTGGAGGCCGGCTACACGCAGGTTGGCTCTGGTCTGGCGTCGCGGCTGGCGCGCGCCTTCAGGCTGCGCCGCAACGACGTGCGCATCCTCGTCGGCTGCGGTGCAGCCGGCGCCATCGCCGCCGCCTTCGACGCGCCGCTGACCGGCGCCTTCTACGGCTTCGAGCTGATCATCGGCATCTATTCGGTCGCCAATGTCGCGCCGGTGATGACGGCGGCCATCTGCGCCTCGCTGACGGCGGAAGTGTTTGGCGTCGTGCCGTTTCCGCTGGAACTGTCAGGCCTGCCGGCGCTGACCGCCAGCCAGTACATTCCGTTCCTGCTGCTCGGCCTGCTCGGCGGTGCGGCCTCGATCGCCATCATGCATCTGGTCAGCCTGATCGAGCACGGCTTTGCCCGGCTGTCGATCGATGCGTCGCTGCGGCCCTTCATCGGCGGCATCCTTGTCGGGCTGCTCGGGCTGGTGACGCCGCAGGTGCTGTCCAGCGGCCATGGCGCGCTGCATCGCGAGTTCGCGATGAACTATGGGCTTGGCGTCGTCGCCAGCGTCTTCGTGCTGAAGCTGGCGGCCTCGGCGATCTCGCTCGGCTCGGGGTTTCGCGGCGGCCTGTTCTTCGCCTCGCTGTTCCTCGGCGCGCTGCTCGGCAAGGTCTTCGCCGGCGTGATGGCATTCGCCTCGCCGGCGACCGGCATCGATCCGGCGGTCGCCGCCGTCGTCGGCATGACCTCGCTCGCCGTCGGCGTCGTCGGCGCGCCGCTGACGATGACCTTCCTGGCGCTGGAATCGACGCGCGACCTGACGCTCACCGGCGTTGTGCTGGCGGCCTCGCTCATGGCGGCGATGCTGGTGCGCGAGACTTTCGGCTATTCGTTCTCGACCTGGCGTTTCCACCTGCGCGGCGAGACCATCCGCAGCGCCCACGACGTCGGCTGGATGCGCAGCCTCACGGCCGGCTCGATGATGCGCAAGGATGTTCGCACCATCGATGCCGCGACGACACTTGGCGCCTTCCGCAAGGCGGTGCCGCTGGGCTCGGCGCAGCGCGTCATCGCGGTGGATGACGGCCAGCACTATGTCGGCGTGCTGATCGTGGCGGAACTGCACAGCGAGGTTTCGGATGGCGAGACGCCGGTGCGCGCTCTCGCCCGGTTCAAGGACGCCGTGCTGGTGCCTTCCATGAACGTCCAGACGGCGGCCGAAACCTTCCAGCGCGCCGGTGCCGAGGAACTGGCCGTGGTCGAGGATTTCGCCGATCGCGTCGTGCTTGGCCTTTTGACCGAAAGCCATCTGATGCGGCGCTATGCCGAGGAACTCGACAAAGCGCGACGGGACCTCTCCGGCGAAGGCTAGCGGCTTTCGCCGGCGCCTGCAATGATCAGGCTGACGACAGCACAGCAGACACGACGCCCACCTGATCCCTTCACCCTCCCTCCGGAAATTCTCCCATGCAAGCCAAGCGCAACGGCGACATATCGTTCTGGTATGCGGATATCGGCGGGGGTCCCCCGCCGCGGCCGCCCTTGCCCCG